>JAPPMM010000055.1 GCA_028819075.1 Gammaproteobacteria bacterium | reverse complement strand
TCGGTGAATTGTGAGGCTGTCGGGAGGGGGCGTCCATTCCATCACATCTGGCTCCTCCACAAACCGCAGAAACTCACGCCCCCGTGGCGCGCCCGCGCCAACGCCTGACGGGGCGCCAACTCTGGACGACGCAACTGCCCTGCGCGATACTTCCTTCGCGCAGATCGTGCGGTCCATCGAATCGAGGAGGAATCGAACGATGGCACGCACGAAACGAAGTCGGCGCTCGTACGGCGCTGGCGAATGGGGCCGCAACCGAGTCCGGATCTTCCCGGATCCGAAGACCGGCAACTTCCAGATTGAGTGGCGCGAGAACGGGCGCAGGCGAAGTCGGTCGCTGGGACACCGCGACTGGCGGCGCGCGAAACGGCAGGCGGACGAATTCGCCGCAGGGTTCGCAGGCCCGGACCTGAACGGCAAGGCGGAAGCCAAGCCCGAGCCGCTCACGCTGGGGACGCTTTTTGACATCTACGGCGAAGAGGTGACGCCATCCAAGGCCCAGCATACACGGGCGCGCGACAGAACCGCGACGGGGATGTTCCTCCGGTTCTTCGGCAGGGACCGTGACCCGGCGACGCTTTCGCAACGGGACTGGGACCGGTTTATCGCGGCGCGGCGCGCTGGCAGGGTCGGCATCTCGGGCAGGCCCGTGTCCAACCGGACCATCGAGTGGGACCTGACGTTCCTGATGGCGGTTCTCAACTGGGCCACGAGGTCGAAGGACGAGAGGGGCCGTCCGCTGCTCGACCGGAATCCGCTGAAGGGTCTCAAGAAGCCCAAGGAGAAGAACCCCACCCGGATCGTCCTCACCGAGGAGGAGTATCAGGCCCTGTTGAAGGTGTCTAGGCAGGTGGACTGGCGGTTCCATGTGGCGCTCGTGCTCGCACACGAAACGGGGCACCGCATCGGAGCCATCCGCAAACTCAGGTGGTCGGATGTCGATTTCGAGGGCCAAGCGGTTCGGTGGCGCGCGAAGCACGAGAAGACGGGATACGAGCACACCACGCCGGTGACCGATAAGGCGTTGGCCGCTTTGGAGGAGGCGCGCGCGATGAGCACCGGGACGGATGACGGGCCGGTGTTTCCCGCGCTGCCGGATGTCTCGCGGTGCGTGGGCCGGTCGCCGGTGGGCTTCTGGTGGACGAAGGCCCAGGAACTCGCGGCGCTGGAACCGAAGCGCGGTCGCGGCTGGCACTCGCTCAGGCGGAAGTTCGCCTCCGACCTCATGAACGTACCGCTCAAGGTGCTCTGCGACCTCGGCGGTTGGAAGAACGCCAAGACGGTTCTCCAGTGCTACCAGCGAGCGGACGAGGGACAGCTCAGGCAGGCGCTCGCGAACCGGAGAGTTCGGGCCTGATCCAATTCGGCGGGAACCGATTGGCGAGAATCCACCCCACCAATGTCGTAAGTCCATTGATCACAACAGATACAACTTGGCTTACGCATGCTCGCCCAGCGGACAAGCTGGTTCAGGTTGTTACCGATGCGCGCGATCTGGCGCGTGCGCTCGCGCTCGACGGACCGCGCCGCCGCGGTCCACGTATGCGTCCGCGCCATCGCCTCGCGAAGCAGGACGGAGGGAGAGACGCCCGCCGCCGCGGCCTTCTCCCGCCAGGCGGCGTGCTCCGCAGGCGTGACGCGGGCGGCGACCAACACGGTGCGATGCCCCTCAGCCATGAGCGCACCGGCGACGGGGTTCGGGGGCGTCGTCCCCGCGCGTCCGCTGCTCGTGCAGCGGCGCGACAGTTTGGGGGTCTAAGGGGGCCGGAAAGCCCCCTTGCCAGCCCTCCGTGTTCAACACGGAGTCGGCTGGCTGACCGACCAAAGACGCGCCCGACAAGCTGTTCTCCGGCCGCCGCGAAGCGCGCCGCATAATCGAACCGGGCGGGCCTCAGCCGCCCGGCGCGGCCTCGACGCGCCCATCGGCCCGGGCGTCCTCGAACCGGCTCTCGGCAATGCGGTTGCGGACCCACTCGTCCACCTCGGCCTCGATCCAGCCCACCGCTCGCCCGCCCAGGGCGACCGGTCGGGGGAAGCACCCTGCGGCCATCCGCACGTAGATCGTGCTCCGCGACAAGCCGGTGCGCTCCATCACCTCGGGCAGCCGCAGAAACCGGGTCGGCGGATTCGTCCTCTGCTCCATCGTGTTCTCGGTCATCGTCCTGTTCCTCCTCGTTGCTCTCCGCGTTCTGGTCGGTCTTCGGCTACTCGGGCGTCGAGGCGGATCGCGCGCACCGCCCGATGCCCCGTCCTGCTCCGCAATGAACGCGAGAACCCGGTCCGCCGTCCTCAGCGACGGCGAACGGCCCCGGCCGATCTCGCGCATGAGGTTCGGGTCGCCCACCGCCTTCATGCCGAGTGCCGACGGGCTTACGCCCGAGTCCCCGAGAAACGCGTCCACCCGCGAAATGAACTGCCCTTCCAGCGTCTCCATGCATGAATGGTGAAAGACCGTTGCCACGGAAGACAACCATTGGGGAATTCCCTAAGTGCTTATGACGTATCAGGTTGTGTCAGAACGTCCCGGAGGCTCGGAAGAGCTCCGCCAGCGGGGCGGAAAAACGCCCCGCATCTCGGAAGGACCGCGAGCGGTCGAAACTTGCTTGCAACGCAAGCAGGAGGCTAGCTTTGTCGTCGCGCAAGGAGGAACAACCATGGCAAGCATCACGATCCGCAACCTCGACGACGACATACGGACCCGCCTGCGAGTGCGGGCGGCCGGCAACGGCCACTCGATGGAGGAGGAAGTCCGGCAGATCCTTCGCAAGGCCGTCGGACGCGCGAAGAGATCCCGGGACCTGACGAGCATCATCCGCTCCTACTTCGGGCCGGAAAACGGGGTGGATCTGGAGTTGCCCGACCGCGATCCAGCGCGTGAGCCGCCGTCCTTCGAGTAGGTCCGAAAGCGATGTCCATGCTGCTCGACACCAACGTCGTCTCAGAGTTGATGCGCGAATCTCCCGAACCCTCCGTCGCACGCTGGGTCTCGGGCCATCCCGTGGAGGACCTGTTCCTTTCGGCCGTGAGTGAAGCGGAGTTGCGCTACGGTGCCGCCATCCTGCCGATGGGCCGACGACGCGAGACGCTCTTCTTAAAGATCGAGGCGATGCTGAGGGACGCCTTCGAGGACCGCGTGCTCCCGTTCGACAGGGATGCCGCCCGTGCCTACGGTTACATTGCCGCCGCGCGCCGCTCCGCCGGGCGTCCCGTGGCTTCGGCGGATTGCCAGATCGCGGCCATCGCGGCGGCTCGCCGCATGAGGCTGGCGACGCGCAACGTTCGCGATTTCGAGGACATGGGGATCGAGCTCGTGGACCCTTGGGCAGGGGCATGAGCGCCAAGACCGAAGCCTTCTCCCGCGTCAAGATCGACGATCTGATGCACGACGCGGACTGGAATCTGACGGATGGTTCGAGTGTTCTCTTCGAGCACACGCTGCCCGACGGCACGAGGTCCGACTACGTGCTCTGCGACCGGCAGGGCCGGCCGATGGCCGCTTTGGAAGGAGATTATGGCGAATCGTAACCAAACCCCTTGATTTTCCGGCCCCGAGCTGCACCGCGATCTCGGCATCAGCCAGAAGGCGGCATGGTTTCTCGCGCATCGTCTCCGCGAGGCGTGGGACGATGGCAAGTCGCCGTTCGCGGGCCCGATTGAGGTTGACGAGGCCTATATCGGTGGTCTGGAAAAGAACAAGCACGAAAAGGACAAGTTGAAGGCCGGTCGCGGGCCGGTCGGCAAGGTTCCCGTGGTCGGCGTGAAGGATCGGGCGAGCAACCAGATTGCCGCGAAGGTGATCGACAGGACGGACGGCGCGACCATCACGGAGTTCGTCGATGGACACGCGGACCCGAATGCGACCGTCTACACGGACGGCACGAGCACCTACAAGGGGCGTAAGAAGCACGAGAAGGTCCGTCACAGCGTCGGCGAGTATGTCCGGGGGCAGGCGCACACCAACGGGATGGAATCGTTCTGGGGGATGCTCAAGCGCGGGTACATGGGCACCTATCACCGGATGTCGGAGAAGCATCTTCAGCGGTACGTGAACGAGTTCGCGGGCCGCCACAACATCCGCCCATTGGACACGCTCGCGCAGATGCGGGTTATCATCCGGGGGCTGGAGGGTAAGCGGCTCCGCTACCGGGAGCTGACGGCGTGAACGGGCCGGGAAAACGGAAAAGGCAGGTGAAAATGGGCAACTGGCATGAGGACGTAGCGAACTGCGATCCGCGCACAGGAGAATCGTACTCCGGTGATGACAGCCATGAAGCGCGCGAGCAGCAGCTACGGTTTGCCGAATCCGTCAGGCGTTGGGATGCTGGCGACATCGAAGGCGCGATGAAGCTGGCCGGTGGCGAGGATCCGGATCCCCGGCCATGAGTCTGCAAGCCAACACGCTCTACTACGGGGACTGCCTGGAATGGCTGCCCAGCTTCCCCGCCGAGTCGGTGGACCTGATCTATCTCGATCCACCGTTCAACTCGAACACCAGCTACAACCTGCTGTTCGGGAACGGCGGGCCGAAGCGGAACGGCGGGCGTAGCGCGCAGGTCCGGGCGTTCGACGACACGTGGCGCTGGGACGATGCAGCGGCCCGGAGGGTGGACCGGATCGCACGGGCAGCCGCGCATCCGGCGCACAAGGCGGTGGTCGGGCTCCGCACGCTGATCGGCGAAGGCGGGATGCTCGCATACCTGTCCTACATGGCCGAACGGCTCGCGGCCATGCGGCGCGTCCTGAAGCCGTCCGGTAGCATATACCTGCATTGCGACCCGACGGCCAGCCACGGGCTCAAGCTTGTCATGGACGTTATCTTCGGAGCCGGCAACTTCCGAACGGAAATCGTCTGGAAGCGATCCGGGGCGCACAACGACACAAAGCAAGGTCGCCGACAACATGGGCGCATTCACGATACCCTGCTGTTCTACTCCAAGGGCTCGCAGTGGACGTGGAACCCCGTCTACATGGCATACGATCCCGAGTACATCCGCCGAAGCTACCGCCATCGTGAGAAGGGAACGGGTCGCCGGTACAGGATCGACAACCTCACAGGTCCGGGGGGGGGCGGCGAAGGGTAATCCGTACTACGAAGTGATGGGCGTTTCCCGTTACTGGCGGTATTCGCGCGAGCGGATGGCCAGCCTTGTGAAGGATGGACGGATCGTTCAGACCGCACCGGGCAGGGTGCCCGGATACAAGCGGTATCTCGACGAAATGCCGGGCGTCTCTTTGCAGGACATATGGACTGATGTCAAGCCTATCGGGCGAGCGAAAGAGAATCTTGGCTACCCGACACAGAAGCCGTTGGCGTTGCTGGAACGCATCATCAAGGCTTCCAGCGATCCCGGCGACCTGATCCTTGATCCCTTCTGCGGCTGCGGGACGGCGGTGGCTGCGGCCCACAAGCTCAACCGGAAGTGGGCGGGGATCGACATCAGCCCATTCGCGATAGACCTGATTGCCTCAAAGCGGTTCCCGGAGTTCAAGGTTCCCACGGAGGGCTATCCCTACGATCTGGCCGGGGCCGCGAAGCTCGCGAGGGAACAGCCGTTCAAGTTCGAGAAGTGGGCCGTGACCCGCGTTCCCGGACTCGCCCCGAATGACCAGCAAGTGGGAGACGGCGGGATAGACGGCGTGGGCTATCTGCTCGCGAAGCCCGACAACGGCGCGACCGATCAGGTGCTCGCGCAGGTCAAGGGCGGCAAGTACCAGTTGGGCCAGCTAAGGGACTTCCTCGGCGTCCTGGAGCGCGAGAAGGCCGCGATGGGTGTCTATGCCACGGTCAACGCGATCCGGGCCAAGGGCGCGCACGTGGAGGCCGCGAAACGCGGCAATCTGCGGCTCGGCGCGACCGAATATCCGCGCGCGCAACTCTGGTCCATCGCCGACTACTTCGACAGCCGTATGCCCGTGCTGCCCGCACTCGCCGACCCCTACACCGGCAAGCCAGTTCAGCACTCGCTGCAAATGACCCTCTGACCCGGAGAACGGATGAGCAAGACAACGAAGCCGAAGGCGCGAGGCCGTCCGGTGGAATATCCGATGCCGGATCCGATCCCGGACTCGCCCGAAAGCATCATGAAGTCGCTCCTCAACACGCCTCCCCGCAAGCGCGAGGACTGGCGTTTCGTGCAAGAGCGCGAGCGAAAATCCGCCGGGTGAAACGGCGAGGTTTGGTTACGATTCGCCATAATCTCCCTTCTATTCTCAGGACGACTTGGAGCGGCGGATCGCGGCGCGCACGATCCACCGCGACCTCTCGACCGTCGTCGCCATCGACCGGAACTACCAGATCGAGTGCCTGGAGGCGCTGTCCGCCGAGATTCGGCATGGACGCCGCAAGCTCCTCGTCAATAATGGCGACCGGCACCCGCAAGACCCGAACGGCCGAGCTTCTCTACTTGGACCCCGGCGGTGAGGACATGCACGACGACAAACCTACCACGTCGACGCCCACGCACCAGCCCAAGAGTTGAATCACGATGACCGAATCCGGCCAAACACCGGCCCGTTACCGAGTCGGGCTCTTCGCGATGGTGGTGTTGGGGCTTTCGACGCTGTCCTTTCTCGAACTATTGGACAAGCCCGCCGACCGCCACGCCAAGGAAGCAACACGAGAGGCCATCCTCGTATATGGGACAGTGAGAGCCCTGAACATGGGCGTCTCGGTCCTGCAAACCTCAGAGCTGGGTGTAGCAGCAATTGGGTCCGTTCAGATCGGCCAGTTGCTCGATCCGATAAACGACGCCGCGGAACGGGCGTCCACCGCGCTCGCGTGGTCCATCGGATCGTTGTTCGTGCAGCGCATACTGCTCGACTTCGCGTCAAGTCGCCTTGTCAAATGGGTGTTCCTGGCGTCCGGCTTGCTGGCGCTTCTCGCCTTTCTGCCCCTGACGTCCACCATCGGCGTTCCGTCGGCCGTGCTGGACAGCTTTCGGACAGCGCCCATCAGATGCTTTGCCGTCGCGGGTATACTCCGGTTTCTCGTGCCCGCTTTTGTCGCAAGCAGCCATTTCGCAAGCCAAGCGTTGCTCCAGGAGCAACTGGCCCAGGATCAGGAAGCCGTGTCCGAAATGAGCGGACCCCTCGAAATCCTGAGCGTTTCGGGTTCGATCAACGGTGAAGCCCTGGCTGACGGCGTGCGCGATCAGGTCGCTGGTCTTCGAGAAGAGAAAGCGGATGTTGAGGGGCAACTCGCACAAGTGAATGAAGAATTCGACAAGCTTCCTTTTGTATGTCGAGTACTGCGTTTGAGGTGTCCCCCCGAGGCGGACTCCCTCCGCCCGGAGAGGGATCGTCTCGATGATGAAATCGACGATATCGACCGAGCGATCGTAGAAGCCGAGCGCGAACTCGAGTGCATTGAGGAGACCGGAAGGCCCTGCGCGTCGCTCTGGGCTACTTTGACAGCCAGGATCCGAGAGGCCCGCGAAATGCTGGCCAATTTACCAACGTGGGCTTCTGATCTTCCGGTGCGTTTGACGTACTTGATGATTTCGTTGCTTGTGAAGTGCATCGTGTTCCCCATCCTGTTCCTGCTCCTCGCTTCGAAATGTGGCGCGTATGTCGTCAAGCGGGCAGCGAGTTGGAGGCTGCCCGTTCCTGCTCGCTAACGCCTAACTACCTTCAAGGGCGGGGAACGTAGCGAGCTTGAGGCGAGTTCCTCGCTGTTTCTGGACGACAGGAGTAGAGGCGATCCAATGGCAGGAAGCGCGGATCGTGCGGCCCTGCAAGTAGTTAGTTAGACGATTCCCTGCCTTGATTCGCGCCAATTCTCAACCTGACGGCCCGTAGGTTACTCTCGAAACACTTCGAGAAAGCCCTGAAATTGCCTCCGCGCTGTCAGCGGATGCTGCGGCAGGCCCGGCGGCGGCCTATCGCTGCGTGACGTAGTCGCACCACGCTTGGAGAACCTCGGCGCGGCGCTCCAGCAAGTCGGAGCGCTGATAGGCCTGAACGACTTGGCTCCGCGGCATATGCGCCAAGCAAGCCTCGGCGACCTCGGCCGGGACTCCCGACTCGGCCATCCATGACCGGGCACTCGACCGGAATCCGTGCAGCGTCGAGGCGACCCCGGCCCGCTTGAGCACCCTGAGCGGCGCTTTCGGCGGCAGCGGTCCGCCGGTCCGCGACGGAAACACCAGCGGCGATTCGCCCGACAGCTTGCGCGCCCGCTCCAGAACATCGAGCGCGGCGGTGCTGAGTGGGACCGTGAACTCGCGGCCCGCCTTCATCCGGGATGCCGGTATCGTCCACGTCGCCGCGTCCATGTCGATCTCGTCCCAGAGCGCGCCCCGCGCTTCGCCGGGACGAACGGCGGTGAGGACGATCAGTTCGACGCACGGAGCCGCCGAAGGGTGCGTGTCGGTGGTCCCGCGAACCGCTCGGAGCGCGGCGGCGACCTCTTCGTGCGGGAGCGCGCGGTGGTGGGTTGTCGTGTGGCCGTTCGCCTTCGGCAGCGCAACGACCGCCCGGTCCACCGGGTTGTCCGCCCGGTAGTTTCGACCGATGCACCAGCGGAAGACGGCGGTGATCCGGTGCTGGGCCTTCCGCGCCGCTGCGGGCTTCGAGTTCCAGATCGGCGAGAGGCAGCGCAGCACGTCCGCGCTCTCGATCCGGTCCACCCGCTTGTCGAGGAGCGGGGCGGCATGGAGGCGGAAGGTGGACTCCCACTGCTCGGGAAGCGGGCTCCCCGCCTTCCACGCCTCGCGGTGAAGCTTGATCGTCCGCTCGGCGGCCTCGGCGAACGTCGGGACGCCGCGGCCGCGCGGGTCCTGGCCCAGGAGGACGCCCCGGCTGTTGTCCAATGCCTTCTGCCGGGCCTCGGCGAGCGTCACCTCGGGATACGGCCCGAGTCCGATCGAGGTGAGCCGCCCCTCGATCCTGACGCGCTGCCGCCATGTCTTGGTGATCCGGCCATCCAGTGTCCGGTGAACCCGAAGGCTCAGCCCGCGCCCGCCCCGCCCGTCGCCGTAGACACCGGGCCGGTTGACCGTTCGTACGAACGCGGCGCTCAGCGTTCTCGGTCGCTTCGTCATGGTGCTTCCTTCCTTGTGGTGTATCACTCATTGCAGCACTACACCGAGAAGAATACACCGGATGGCGATGGACCACAAGGGACGGTAGAGCGCCGGGGATACTACAGAACACGTTGTCCAATAACGTGTTATGGACTACTTGGTATACCTTTATGGATTACGCTGGAAGATGTGTGCCGAGTTCGGGCGGAATCGCGCCCGTGAGCACGTTGTCGCTCAAGCGCAGGTACTCCAAGTGTGCCAGATCGCCGAGCTCGGGCAGCAGCCGGCCTGTCAGGCCGTTGTCCCAAAGCCGCAGTTCGACTACCCGTCCGCGCTCGTCCACCTCGACCCCGCGCCACTCTCCGAGCGGCGCGTCGGTGAGCCAGTTCCTCGAGTCGATCCAGTGGCGCCCGCGCGTCGCGTCGTGGAGCATCTCCAGGATCTCCCGGTCCGTGGCGGGCGCGCACTCCACCCCGGTGCCCCGCAGCACGGTGATGGCGTCCAGCCACGTCCGGAACGCCTCGTCCGCCGGCGCGCACAGCTCCGTGCCGGCGTAGTCCAGCTCGTCCAGCGCCAGGTCGAGCAGGGTGCGCGACAGCCGCCCGGACAGCGCGTTGTCGCCGACGCGCAGTGACGTCATCGCCGCCAGGTCGCCCAGACCCGCCGGGAGCCGTCCGGCGAGCCCGTTGCCGGCCAGGTCGAGGGTCGCGACGCGGCCCAGAGAGTCGGTCTCGACCCCGTGCCAGCCCGCGAGCGCCGTGCCGACCAGCCAGCCCTCCGAGTCGGTCCAGCTCTCGCCGCCCGCCGCCGCGTGCAGCGCGCCCAGCGCGGCCCGGTCCGTCTCGTTGCAGAACGGGCCTCCCCCGGTCTGCCCGATCCCGTCCAGCCAGGCCATGAACTCTGGCGTGCCCGGCGCGCAGAGACCCGCGTTCCGCTCGAAACGGAACCGCACCAGCCCGCCGATCCGCAGGAGACTCCGCGGGAGCGCGCCCGCCAGCGCGTTGGCGTCGAGGTGGAGGAACTCCACGCGGATGAGACGGCCCAGCTCCGCCGGGACCGGACCCGCCAGCGCGTTGCCGCTCAGGGACAGTCCCCTGAGGTGCGCGAGACGCCCCAGTTCTGGCGGAATCGGACCCGCCAGCGCGTTGCCGTCGAGCCACAACCCCTCCAAGCCGGCGAGGGCGCCCAGCTCCGCCGGGACCGGACCCGCCAGCGCGTTGCCGCTCAGGCTCAGCAACGTGAGGTCCGAGAGGTTCCCCAGCTCCGTCGGAATCGGACCCGCGAGCGCGTTGCCGTCGAGCCACAGCTCCTCCAGACCGGCGAGATTCCCCAGTTCCGGCGGGATCGGACCGGCCAGCGCGTTGGCGCGGAGGTTCAGTGACGTCAGGCCGGCGAGACTCCCCAGTTCCGGCGGGATCGGGCCCCGCAGACCGTGCGACACCCACTCCCCGGTCTCCCCGTCCTGGCGGCCGCCGAGGTCCAGGCGGACGACCCGGCCGAACGCGTCCGTCTCCACGCCGCGCCACTCCCGCAGCGGCCTGTCGCCCAGCCAGTTCTCGTCGTCGGCCCAGTTCGGTCCGTCCGTCGCCGCGTGGAGCGCGGCCAGCGCCGCCCGGTCCCCACTCTCCACCGCCACCGTCACCGTCGCCGTGCCCGCCACCGCGCCGACCGTCGCCGCGACCGTGGTCGTCCCGTTGCCCGCCGCCGCCACCAGCCCCGACCCTCCCACCGTCGCAACCTCGGGGCGCACGCTCGTCCAGATTACCACCACCCCGGACATCGCCCGCCCGTTGTCGTCGAGCACCCGCGCATTCAGTTGCACGGTCGCGTCCGGCGCCGTGAGCGACGCGGCCGCGGGCGTGACCGTCACGCTGGCCACCCGGGGCGTCCCAGGCGGAGGGCGCGTTGCGTCGTCGCCGCACCCCGACAGCCACGCAGCGACCGCGCAGATCGCCAACAACGGGAGGCGAATCCGCGTGCGCTCGTTCGGGGCGCCGTCGCCCTCTCGTTCCATGCCCGCAGGATGATTCGGCCCCGGCTCCACGACGGGCTCGGGTATCGTTCGGCGGACCGACCGGGACCGGGTTGTTGTCGTCATTGCCGAATACGGAGCGACCCCCCGCCCGGCGAACCGGACGGGGGGTTGCTGCTGCCATCAGTCAGGCCGATGGGGTTGAAGTCATGTCATCATGGTTACGGAATGGACTTCGCGGCGGACTCCTGTATCACCCAATCGCCGCCGTCCGCCTGAGATTCGACGCGAAGCATGAGCGGTTTCTTCAGCATGGCTTCGGTGACGACGAAGGTGCTAGTGGAGATGTCGACATGCGTCCACGGGGAGCCAAGAGTTGCGGAGATGTCCAACTCCCAGGTCCAATCGCCCCAGTCGCTCGTTCTGTCATCCTCCCTCGTGATGACGCCATGGGAGGCGTCCCCAGCGGGATCGGCCGGAACGATGAGCCATTCTCTTTCGCCTGTGGTGGCGACTTCGACCAGCAGGACGATTCGCTGAGTCAACCCCGGGCTAGCCGTTGCCGTCCAAGAAGCTTTGGGGTCATCGCCATCACGTTCCGCCGAGACACTGCGGACATTCGTGTCCACTGCGTCAACCGTAGCGTCGGAGGCGGGCGGGTCGGTGAAAGCGGTACCGTCGCTTCCATCTCCCGCGGGGTGGCTGACCTGAACGTCGAACTCACCGTAGTGATCGCTGCCAGCGGTGCTGATCGAAATCGTGTCCTTCCGCGTGTAGGTCTTGGTGGTCCCCGACTTCAGAGTCGCATCTACGGCGCTGGCCGCGCTGGCACCGGACACGCTAAAGGCGGCGGTTCCGACCCTGGTTTCGATGATGGGCGTGGCGTCGACGGCCACGGAGAACACTTCACCGGTGGTAGTACTAGCCGCTTCGTATTCCCACGTCACTTCGACATCGGCCGTATAGTCGCCTCTGAACACGAAGTCTCCGCCTGCGACCGTCCCGGTCGTCTCTCTTGCCATCAACCGCTTGGCTGTGACTCGAGGCTGGACGCTGTTTCCGGTGAACGTGCCGAACATCAACGGCTGGCCGGGGATGACGGCGATCGCACCACCGGCTCTGGTATCCGGAGCATCGAACCAGACGTACCTCTGCGCGTCCATCAGCCTCGAATAAGTAGCGCCGACATCACTGTGAGTGATGTCCCGAGGCTTGGCGTCGAGCCAGACGGTGCCGCTAAGGGTGGGCACCTGGACGCTGAAGGTCCCGGTCCCCGTGGTTACCACGGCATGAATGGAATCTGCGCTTGTCCTGCTGGTCGCGTGGTCCCACGCCGTGACCCTTACGTCGGCCATGGGTCCGCCACCCGGAGCAGTGACCATGCCGGTAATCACGGCGGCCCTGCGGCCTTCGAAGTTGGCGGTCCCGCTCGACCCGGCGATGGCGGGAACGGGGAAGCTCTCGGGCAGGAAGTGCCAGCCGGACAGTTTCGCACTCACGTTGACGAGTGGGTCCTCAAATGGCTGGGCTTGGACAACCGCCGTGTAGGCGCCGTTGTCATCCGTCACGAGTTTCCTCGAGGCTCCTGATCCCGTCGCGTTGAGCGGGTCAGCATTGTCCACCAGGATCTCCACGCCCTTGACCCCTGCGCCGGTGCCGCTTTCCGTGACCGTGCCGCTGATCGTGACGGTGTTGTTCGAGCCATAGAGGGTGAAGTCGTATCGCTCCACCGTGTTCGCTGCGAACCCCGGGACGGGGGTGCTGTTGGCGTCGTAGCTGCTGTGCGTGGGGTCGTACTTGGGGTTGTTGGTTGAATCCGGCTTGGTCTCTGGATATCCAGCCCTCGCGGTATTCACGAAGAGCTGATCCTCTTCCATGTTGTTGGTGATGCCGGACACGATGAAGCGACCCAGGTTGTCGGTCGTGGCCGATTCGCCGTTCACGCTCACGGTCACATTCTCGAGGCCGAAGCCGTCCGTGCTCCGAACGAAGCCGTAGAGGGTAGCGGTCGACGGCGTGACCTTGATGTCGAGGTCGCTTGCAAGCGGATTGAGCGCGTCGTCCGCCTTCATGTCGCCCGCCATCCCCATCCATCCGTCCGGAAGACCGAGTTCGTAGCTGCCGGCAGCCATCGTGCCGAAGTTGTGGTCCCGGCGCTCGTCGATCGCCGTCGTCGGGTCGTTGCTCGACGCGGTCGTGAAGGACCGTCCGTCACCCGCAAGATTCTTGCCCTCGATCGGCGTCAGGCTGACTTCGATCCCCGATTGACGCGTGATGGTGTGGTGGTTCACACGGAACGTGGTGCCCCGCTTCTGGACTGCCTGCTTCGACACGTTCGCCTTTACATTGTGCGTGGTGACGACGGCGAACGAACTGCACTTGCCGAAGTCTTGGCCCGTGGGCTCGACCTCGGTCAGCGGACAGAGCGTCACCGTGTGCCCCCAACCGCCCATGTCGCCGAACGCACCGCCCATCACGCCGTTCTCTTCCATGTTGCGGTAGGTATCGAGCCGGTCGAGATCCAGCAGCTTGTAGCCGTCCTTGGCGTTCGCCCGAACGACGATGTCCATGTTCGCCGGCAGGTGGGCGAAGGTGTATTCGCCCGTGTCGTGGGTCGTGTTCTCCCTGGCGTCCCAGTCGTCGCGCGAGATGGGACGGGTGAGCCTGCCGTCGTTCCCGCTCACCTGGCGGATCTCGATATCGACCAGCTCGTCCTCCATCCTTCTGTCGCCGCCCAGGACGTTGCCCGTGTAGCCCATCACCTGGTCCTGCTCGTGATGCACGTAGACCTTCAGCGTCTGCGTCGTGTAGCTCACCACGATCGGATCGGCGTCCACGGTGCCTGCCACCGAGAGGCCCTTGTGCGTGTATCCGCCGCCGGACGCCTCGT
This sequence comes from Gammaproteobacteria bacterium, assembly GCA_028819075.1. Lineage (NCBI taxonomy): Bacteria > Pseudomonadati > Pseudomonadota > Gammaproteobacteria > Gammaproteobacteria bacterium. Next base: position 15,148 of record JAPPMM010000055.1, on the reverse strand, counting down.
ACATCTCGCCGCCGTCCAGATCGTCGTCCTGGTTGTCGGCGACCGAGAACGTGAAGCTTGCCGGGACCGAATCAACGGTGGTCGTGAAGGGCACGCTGCCGTCGTCGCCCAGCATCGTCGGCGCGCCGGCGACCGCGGCATCGCCCATCATGACGGCGATCTCCCAGCCGGCGAGCGCTTCGCCGCCACCGTAGTCGGTCATGACCGTCGCGCCGCTGATGCTCACGTCGACGTTCAGGTTGACGATGTCGTTCTCGTTCGCGCCCGCAGTCGCAAACATCTGCGGATCCCACGATACAGCCGTCATGCCGTCGGCCACATCGTAGCCGTCCGCAGAGACGCCCGCGTTGACCATGTTCCCGCTGGTGCGGTCTCGCGCGACCTTGATCGCCACCGAGCCGTCGTCGCCGGTCATGCCGCTGCCGACGTTGGCGTCACCCGTTCCGTAGAGCGTGACCGTGGCGCCGGGAAGCGCGTCACCCATCTCGTCACCGCTCTTCAGCGACACCGAGAAGTTGACCGTCGTGTGCGTGATGTCGAACGGAATGGCCTGCGACTTGGCCTCGCCGACTCCGAGAGCGAAGGCGTAGCCCGTCCCCGGTCCGCCGTACGCGACATCAGCGGCCGCGAGCGCGGCTGCGGCCGTAGCGTCGATCGGCACAACCAGCTGGTAGGAGCCGGCGCGCAGATCCGAGAAACCGAACGAGCCATCCGGGCCCGTCGCGCTCAGCCGCTGGTCATTGACCCCCGGGCCCACCAGCGCCACCGGAACACCAGCTGCCGGCAACGGGTGCTCGCCCGCATCCATCATGTTGTTCTTGTCCAGCTCGTCGAGGAACAGCTGACCGCCAACGCTGGCGGTGCGCGCATGCGCGCCCTCGAAGTTCACGATCGCCGACTCGTCGTCGCCGACCGCCCTGTCCATGCTCATCGACTCGAACACGTAGGCGTCGCTCTCGACCGCGATCGAGACCGTGTAGTCGCCCGCCGCCAGACCCGCGAAGGCGTACTGGCCGCCCGCGTCGGTGGTCGTGCTCGCGTCGGCCGCGCCCGACAGCGTGACCGCGATGTCGCCGAGGCCCATGCCCTCGACGCTCACCCGGCCGCTGATGCCGGAGGTGCGGAGCAGGACGCCCGTGAACGACACCGTTCCCGTCTCGTCGAGATCCACGCTCACGTCCTGCGACGTGGCGGCGAACTCGTAGTCGCGGGTGTCGAAGTCGGAGATGCTGACCGTGTAGTCGCCGGGGCGCAGGTCCTCGAACCGGTACATGCCGTCGGCATCGGTCATCATGGTGAAGTTCTCGTCGGCCGGTCCGCCGATCAGCGTCACCGTAACGCCGGCAAGGCCCTCGCCCTCGATGACCACCTGGCCCTCGACCGCCGAAGTGCGGATATAATGGCCCGTGAAGTCGGCCTGGCCGACCTCGCCTACCTCGACCTCGACCTCGACGCTCACCGTCTCGAAGGAGACATCCTCCGGGAAGTCGCTGATCGTGACCGTGTAGGTCCCGGCCCGGAGCCCGGTGAAGGCGAAGCCGCCGTCCATGCCGGTCTCCATGATCTCGCCCATGGCGTGCTCGCCGCCGAGCGTGACCGTCACGCCGGCCAGCGTTTCGGGCTGGCCGTCGCCGCCGCTCATCATGGCGTCGGCCGCGACCACGCTGCCGACCACCGCCGAGGAGCGGATATACTCACCGGCGAAGTTGAGTTGCACGTTCTGACCATCGCTCGCGATGGTCGCGGACTGCGTCACCTGGGCGAACGTCGCGTCCTCGGGGAAGCCGCTGATGGTGACCGTGTAGGTCCCGGCTTCGACACCCGCGAAGGCGAAGTTGCCTCCCGCCCCGGTCGTCTGGGTGGCACCGGAGGAAAGGGTGGCGGTGATGCCGGCGGCGGCCGTGCCTTCAATCGTCACCGACCCGGAGATGGTTCCCACGGGAGTCGGCGGCGGGGGGGGCTCCACCGGCGGTGGAGTGCCCTCGTCGCAGGCGGTGAAGGCCAGCGCCACCAGCGTTGCCGTGGCGAGGAGTTTGAGTCAGTTCATGATACCGTCCCTTGTGAAGGTTGAACGAATCAGGGCTTTAAGCCAAAGCGAGTCGGTTGTGGGTTTCCTGAGGAACATGAGTTTGGCAGTGTGCCTGATATGCAAGGCTGATGCCAAAACGACGAGTTCGTAAGTTGTTGGCTGACAGGAGATTACGAGATCGGTTCCTGTGGCTGGGGGTTTTGGAAATCCGTGAAAGCGCCGGATTTCCGATGCTCCGGGGCGTTTTTCTCCTCCTCCGCGCGTGTGCGCCGCCTGGGTCAACGAGCCAGTAGCTTAAGGCCCTGGGCCGCAGATCGAAAGGGCTGAGACCCGGTTTTCGCACTGGAAAGTACAACCGCGCGCGCGTGCGTAGGTCGAATCCCCCTCCTCAGCGCCGCGCGCGCCTGCGTGCCCGCCGCTCCACCTGCTTGAACAGCACCTCCACCCGGTGGGGCGCGGTCGGCGGGCTGGTGCGCACGGCCACCAGCACGTAGGCCGCGAGTGACAGGGCGAGGGCCGGGAAGACCTCGTGCAGCACATCGCCCAGCGGGGTGAGCCGCCAGATCACGAGCACACCGAGGCCCACCACGAAGGAAGCGACCGCCGAGGCGCCGTTGCCGCGCCGCCAGTGCAGCCCGAGGATCACCGCCGGGAAGAAGCAGGCGGCGTACATGGCGCCCGAGAAGGCGGTCAGGCCCACCACGCCGTCGGGCGGGTTGAGGGAGATGACGGCGGTGATGGCGGCGAAGACGGCCACGTACCAGCGGGTGCGGCGCATGGCCGAGCGCTCGTCGCGCTTGCCGCGCCTTGTCCCGAAGATGTCGCGGTCCGTGGTCGAGGCCATCACCAGCAGCACGCTGTCGAGCGACGACATGGCGGCGGCGACCATCGCCACCAGCAGGAAGGCACCCACCCCCGGAGCGAAGACGCCGGGCTCGGTGAGCAGCCCGGGCACCACCAGGTCGGTGTCGTCCATGCCGCCGGAGAGGATGTTGCGCGCGTACATCCCGATCGGGACCAGCATCGTGTACACCGCGGCGAAGATCAGCGTCGAGATCCAGACCCCGGTGCGCACCTCGCGGGCGCTCCTGAGCGCGTAGAAGCGCGAGAGCTGGCGCGGCTCGACGATGAACTTGATGGTGGCGGCCACCATCACCCCCAGCACCAGCGGGAAGGCCTCGCCCCCGTTCCATGTGAACAGGTGCGCGGTGTCGGGGGCGTCGGCCATCTCGAAGATGGAGCCCACCCCGCCCGCGGCGCGCGTGGTGCCGTGGAAGAGGAGCACGGCCGCGAAGACCATCACCACCCCCTGCACCGCGTCGGTCTTCACCACCGAGATGAAGCCGCCGATGACGGTGTAGAGCATCACGATCACGAAGACGATGAGGATGGCGGTGCGGTACGGGATCTCGAGGAAGGTCTCGAGCAGGTTGCCGATGCCCTTGAAGACCGCCGTCATGTAGAAGAACGACGCGAAGATGATGATGATGGCCGCGAGCACGCGGGCCGGAGGGCTCTCGAAGCGGAAGCCCACGAAATCGGGGATGGTGAGCGAGTCGAGCGCGGCGGTGAAGTCGCGCAGGCGCGGCGCCACCCAGATCCACGCGGACGTCGAGAAGATGACGATGAGGGGCGCCATCAGGAGCCATGGGGCGCCCCACGACCACGACTGCCCCGAGAAGCCCACGAAGCTGTTGGTGCTCGAGTAGGTGGCGAAGAACGACAGGGCGATGGTGACCGCCCCCATGTTGCGCCCGCCCACGTAGTAGTCGGCCAGCCGCTTCGTGCCCCGGTTTCCCTCCCAGGCGTGATAGGCCAGCAGGAGGGTGTAGACGGCGAGCAGGGCGTGGACCGGCCAGTATTCGCGCAGCGAGTCGATCATGGCGCCTGGAGGAAGAAGTCGCGCACCTGGTCCTTGAGCACCTTGCCCATGGAGTTCCGGGGCAGTTCATCGACCACCAGGAAACGCCGGGGCGCCTTGTAGCCCGCAACGAAGTCCTTGACCCAGGCGCGCAGCCGCGACATGGGCAGGTGGGTGCCGTCAGTCACAACGACCGCAGCGGACACCTGCTCGCCCCAGTGGGCGTGGGGGACGCCCACCACCGCGCAGTCGCTGACGCGGTGGTGCTGCAGCAGCACGTCCTCGACCTCGAGCGCCGAGACCTTCTCGCCCCCGGTCTTGATGATGTCGACGCTCTCGCGTCCGAGGATGCGGTAGCCGCCCGGCCCGTTCCGGACGGCGCGGTCGCCGGTGTCGAACCAGCCGTCGCGGAAGGCTGCGGCGGTCTCTTCGGGGCGGCGCCAGTATTCGCGGAACAGGCCCGGTCCGCGCACCTCGATGCAGCCCTCCTCTCCAGCGGCGGCCTCCTCGCCCCCGTCGCCCCGCAGGCGCACCTGCACGGACGGAAAGGGATAGCCGACGTGTCCCTCGACTCGGGGGCCCTTCACGGGGCCGGTGAGCACCATGCCGGTCTCGCTCAGGCCGTAGCGTTCGAGGATGCCCTGCCCGGTGATCTTCCGCCAGCTACGGTGGGCCGCGGCGGGGAGCGCGGCCGATCCCGAGATCGTGAGGCGCAGGTCGCCGGCGGACCAGCCGACCACTTCGCCGCGCTGGTAGGGCAGGCGCTTCCACGCCTGCATCAGGCGCACGTACATGGTGGGCACGCCCATGAAGATGGTCACGCGCAGGCGCGCGAAGCGGTCCCAGATCATATCGGGGTCGAAGCGCGGGAGGAGCTCGACCGTGGCGCCCTGCCAGAGCGGGCACAGCAAGGCGTTGACGATGCCGTGCACGTGGTGCAGGGGGAGGGCGTGCAGGACCCGGTCGTTGCGAGTGATCTCCCAGGCGCGGGTGATGCTCTCCACCTGGTGCCGGGTGGCGGCATGCGTGGTCACCACGCCCTTGGGCTGCCCGGTGGTGCCGCTGGTGTAGATGATGTGCGCCATGCGCGATTCGGCGATGGCCGGGAGGGGAGGCGGGTTGGGCAGGGGCGCGAACAGCGACGGCAGGCGCGTGCCGGGCGGGCTCCTGAGGGCATCCACGACGTTGGCCCAGGGAACGCCGCACGCCTCCGCCGCCGGCATCGCCCTCTTCTTCGTCTCGGGGTGCAGGAGCACCAGCTCGGGGTCGGCGTCCGCGATGAGCGTGGTCAGCTCCGGGGTCGGATGCGCCAGCGCCAGCGGAACCACCACGCCCCCCGCGCGCCAGATCCCCCAATGCGCGGCGACGTACGGGAAGCCCGGGGGCGCCAGCAGCACGATGCGGGCCTCCTTGAGGTCGGTGCGCCCGCGCAGGAGGTAGTGCGCCACCCGCTCGGACACGGAGAGCAGATCGCGGTAGCGGCATGTCGAGTCGTCGATCACGAGGGCGGCCTTGTAGGGATTGGCCAGGGCGGCGCCCAGGAACGGGAGGTGGGAATCGCTCATGCCGTGGTCCTCACCTTGCGGGCGTGCCTCGTCTCAAGCCACCAGCGGTAGAAGATGATCCCCAGCGCGATGCCCATGATCCACCCCTGCCCCACCTTCATCACCGCGCCCGCCATCTGCTGATCCCCGAGCGCCGTGGTGCCGGGAATCGGGGGCGCGAGCTCATAGGTGGCGTAGATGGGGAACTCCGAGAACACCATCATCGCGAACGGCGGGCGGATGAGGATGCCGTTGATGCCAAGGTACGCGACCTTGGCCAGCGGATGGAAGCCGCTGCGGTCCGGGACCGGGCAGAGGACCGGCCACCAGAATACCAGGCCGGCCAGGAGCCACGCCATGTCGAGCGCGAACATCCCCGGCTGGGTGGCCATGAGCGTGTCGACGACGCCCGGCCAGTGGGTGACGGTCATCATCACGTTGTAGATCATGAACGCCGCGAGCGGGTGCGTGAGGTCGGAGAGGAAGGCGAGCACGCGCGGGCGCTCGCCGATGCGGTCGAAGAAACGGGCCGGCAACCCCAGTAGCAGGAGCGCCGGCGCGATCAGCCCTACCAGCAGGAACTGGGCCATGTGCGCGCTCGCCAGGTACGAAGCCCCCAGCGGACCGAGCGGCCAGTCGAAGGCGGCCCAGAGCAGGAGCACGCCGGCGTAGAAGCAGCGCGCGCGCCGGTCTCGCAGCCCAACTCCGCTCCAGCGTGCGTAGCCGGCGGCCATGGCGGCCACGAACAACCATACCCCCGGATAGGCCTGCCACTCCCAGCTCCAGGCCGTGCTCTGGGAAAAGCACCACCATTGCACGTCAGCCGGGCGCCCTTGCGAATCGCGTCAGGAACGCCCGCTCAGAACGTCCTGGCAACCCCGACATGAATGTTGAGGACCCGGTGCCTGGCCGACTCGCCCACGACCTTGTCGATGTCCTGAATTCCGTAGTTGTACAGGAGCCCGGCAGTGATGCGGGTTCCGCTCGTGCCCATCTCGATGCCCAACCCCCCCGAGACCCCGAAGTCGATCGACTGGGTGTCGAGGTTTGCGGTCCGGCAATCGCCGCCGGCGGTGAAGCCCTCGGCGCCGACGCTGGCGTCCAGCACGAAGCGGCAACCCAGCTCGAAGGACGCGTAGGGGCCGACGAGCGCGTACACCGGAAGATTCGCCACCGTCGCCGCCGAGATGCGCGCGAGCGCCGTGAAGTCGAGGTTTTCGAAGGTGACGTCGGCGTTGACGGCAACGTCACCCGCTCGCTGCGTCCTTCTGGCCCCTTTTTGCGCGAATTGGGCGCCGATCTGGACGCCGTACCGGCCGCTGACCGGGAACGCGACGCCGAACCCGCCGCCCACGCCGATGATCTGCGACGCACCGATGCTCGCCGGGCCGCTGCTCGTGAAGGCCATGGTCGATGCGTTCATCGCGATCAGGGGGAAGAGCACGGTAAGCCCGCCCGTGGCCCCGGCAGGCTGAACGGCGGGCGCAGGAGCAGCGGGGGGGGCCGGAGCGGCGGCTGGCGGCGGAGTTGCGGCGGGTGGAGGAGTTGCGGCTGGCGGCGGAGTTGCGGCTGGCGGCGGAGTGGCGGCTGGCGGCGGAGCGGCAGGGGGTGCCGGAGCGGGCGCGGGAACCGGTTGCTGCGCCCTCGGCACCACAGGGGCGGGATCGCCCTGGGCGCGGTTCATCGCCTCGTCCAGAAGCACCAGCGCCGAATCGTAGTTTTCACCCCCCCGACCCACCTCTTGCAGGTAGCGGGTCGCGGATGTGATGGCCGCATCGGGGAATCCGGCTCCCAGAGCCGCCCTTGCGTGCGTGAACCAGAGCTCCGCCGGGGTCTCCATGCCTGCGTCGGCCTGCAGCAGCACGACGACGTCCAGGGCTTCCAGGGCGGCCGGCCAGTCCTGATTCTGGATGTGGCGCTCCGCTCGCACCATGTAGAGGTCTATGCGGACTTCGGAAGGCAGCTCCTGGCCGGCAGCCACGGCAGGTCCCAGCGCGGCGGCCAGGCAAAACGCCGCGTATTTAACCCAGGGACTCACTCGGGTCATGGTGCTCCTCCAGTGCATGTGTCGCATCGACATCTGCGGCACGGAAACGTTATCAGCACGGGACAGGGTAACGCTACCCGGAGTCATGTCCAAGGAATACGGGGGATGAGCCGGACTGGATTCGGAGAGAGCCGAGCCCGGAGCCCCGATCTAACCTGCGGTGCGCCGGGTGCTTTCGTCGACGATATCCTCGAGTTCCGTCAGTCCGTGCACCTCCGCGCGCAACGAGATCTCCCGCCCGCTGCGGAAGCGCAGTATGCCTCTGAGCGAATCGCCGGCCACCGGGCGCCGGGCGAGGTCGAGCAGCATGACGTGCGTGCCCCCTGGCACGAGGCGGGTGACCTGGCGCGCCGGGAGCGGCAGCGCGGAGAGCGGGGCCATGACGCGGATGCCGTCCCGCTCCCCGGACTCGTGGATCCGGGCCGACCCGGCCCCTTCGACCACGATGGCCTCCAGGGTATCATCCAGCGGCCCGCGGTTGCGGAGGGCGAAGTAGACCGCCGACGTCTCGCCGGTGACCGACTCGCTGGCGAACGCCTCTGAGACCTCCAGGACTCCGTCCCCGCTGGTGGAAACCCACCGGGGCTCGGGGGTGTCGCAGGCCGCGGCGGCGAGAAGGACCACGAGGCACCGGCGAAGGGACGGGTTCATGTAGCTATGGGCCGGAGCCCGACTGTTCCATGAGCCTGGGGAGGTCGTGGGCCCACGCCGCCTGGCGCGTCCCGAAGGGATAGCGCAGCCGCGCCGGCCCATCCGCGGAGAAGGCCAGCACCGAAGCTGCGTGCCCGACCAGGTAATTGCCGTCCTCGTCGGGCTCGTCGAGCAGTGACGCGGGAAGGAGGACCTGGTTCTGGATGCGGTTTACTTCCTCGAGGGTGCCGCGCAGCCCGACGAACGAGCGGTCGAAGACGTCGAGCCACTCGCGGATGCGCTCGGGGGTGTCGCGGGCGGGATCGGTCGACACGAAAACCACCTCCACGCGGTGCCGGTCTTCGGTGGGGATGCTCTTCATTGCCTGGCCGATATTGGCCATGTGGATGGGGCAGACGTCGGGGCACCAGGTGTAGCCGAAGAAGAGCAGTGCCACGCGGCCGCGCGTCTCCTCCAGAAACGAGTAGGGACGGCCCTCGGTGTCGGTGAGCGTGAAATCGGGGCGCTCGATGACGATGGGGAGGGGCTCGCCCTGGAATTCGGCGTCCGGACTGCTCCCGGCGCCGGGCGCGCAGGCGGCAGAAAGGGACAGCGCGAGAAGGGATACGGAGACGGCGGCCAGAGGTCTGGCGCGGCGCGGGATCGGGCCGCTGAGCCCGGAGCGATTCGCTTGTGTCATGCTGGTCAAATATGCACGGAATCGTCCTCCGGAGGAAGGTCCGGCGGAGGCGTTTCGGCGACCTTCTCATCCCGCGGGCGAACCTCCGGCAGCACGTCGCGGTAGGCCTCCGCGAAGATCTCCCAGACGGTCACGAAGAGCGCGGCTACAATGGGCCCGAGGATGAAGCCGACCGCCCCGAAGAACACGATTCCGCCGAAGGTGCTGAGCAGGATCAGCAGGTCGGGGAGCCTGGCGTCGCGGCCGACCAGGCGCGGGCGGAGGAAGTTGTCGACGGTGCCCACCACGAGCCCGCACCAGAGGCCGATCGAGATGCCCGCCGCGATCTGGCCGGTGGCGAGCAGCCAGACGACCGCCGGGACCCACACAAGCGCCGTCCCGAGCGCGGGCACGATGGACAGGACCGCCATGACCGTGGCCCAGAAGGCGGCTCCGGGGACGCCGAACACGGCGAAGCTGAGGCCGGCGAGGCCGCCCTGCAGGACCCCGATCACGAGCGACCCCTTGATCGTGGCGCGCGTGACCGAGACGAAGCGGTCGAGGAGCCTCTGCTCGTCCGCCGACGGAAGGGGAATGAGGTGAAGGATGCGATCGAGGATGGCCGGGCCGCTGGTGAGGAAGAAGTACATCGCGTACAGCATGATGAAGAGCTGGAAAAGGAAGTTGGTGGTGCCCAGGGTGGCGGCGGTCAGGCTGTCGACCAGCACGCCGCCCGCGCTCTGCGCCAACTGGCCCGCGAGGCTGACAATGCGCTCGCGGTCGGGCAGGAAGTCGCCCACGAGGGGAATCTCGAGCAGGCGGGCCTCGATGGACTCGACCAGGTCCATGTTCCCGCGCACCCAGGTGGCCGCCGCCTGCGAGACGTCCACGGCCTGCGAGACGACCAGCCCCAGGAAGGCGATGGCGGGCGCCACCAGGATGACCAGCACGAGCAGGAGGGTGGTGACCGCGGCGGCCCGCTCGCGCCCCCTCATGCCCGCGGCCAGCCGCAGGTAGAGCGGCCGGGTCATGGCGCTGAAGACGGCGGCCAGCAGGATGGCGACCAGGAACTGCCGGATCATCAGAAGGAAGAGGAGCGAGATCCCGAGCGCCAGCACGAGCAGGAAACGGTTCTGGAAGCGGGTGGAGTCGGAGATCATGTGGGTCTCCTGGTGCGGATGATGTTGCCTTCGCCGTCGATCTCGGCGATCGGTCCCCGGTAGACATCGTTGCGGAGATCGATGGCCGGGGCGTCTTCAGCGACCGCAGCGGCGGCGGCCGGGGATACGCTGTACGGCTGGGCGAGACGGGCGTTGACGTGGTAGCCCAGGTCCGCCAGCGCCCGGATGGTGATCGCGCTCACTGGATTCGCCTCTCCCACCGTCAGGGCCGGCGTCATGTTCTCCGAGCCCATGACCGATTCCCGCCAGTGCGCGTCGTCGCCCCCGTTCTGGACCGGCACCTTGCCACCGGTGTAGCCGGCGCCACCGGCGGCGTTGAACGCCGTAACGGCCCGGGATCCGGGGAAATGGGTGTCGGCGTCGGGAAGCGCATCCGATGGATTCGCAAGCAGGGAGTGCCATTTCGGACCCACGCCTATCCCCAGGACATGGGCGATCTCGTGCATTGCCACCTCAACCAGATTGCCCGCCTGAGCCAGCCGGCCCGCGTCGGTGTTGTCGAACAGGATCACGCCCAACGCCGGGGTCTCGTCGGCAACGCGTATCGCGCACAGGCTTGCCTGGGCCACCACGCCGCCCGCTTCCCCGGTTGCCGCGCCAACGGCGATCACCAGATCGTCCACGTATCCGAGCTCCACCTCGAATTCCGTCTCGTCGATTCTGCAGGAGAAGGTGTCGTTGACCGCGGCGTCCGGAAAATCGTTGTCCCTGAGGATCGCCTCCCAGGTCGCCGCGGCGGAACGCATCGCCGAACGCACGTCGGCGCTCACGCCGGATCCGAAGCCGAGTTGGATCTCGAATCCGGGGTCCGGTTCCGGCGGTGGCGCGGGGACCGTCACCTCGGCGGACTGAGTGGCCGAGAGGCCGTCGGGGTCGGTGGCGGTGATGGTGAGCGTGGCCGTGCCGGCCGACCATGCGGTGAGGACGAGGTCGCTCCCGTCGATGCGGACCCGCACGACCCAGGGGTCGGACGACGATGCGGCGTAGTGGAGCGCGTCGCCGTCGGGGTCGTCGAAGTGGGCCCCCATGTCCAGCCTCCGGGACGGTCCGCGGGCGAGCGTCTGCGCGGGGATCGGGGTGGTCGCCGTCGGCGCGCGGTTGAGCACGGTTACCGTGAAGCTCTGGCGGGCCGACAGGCCGCCGGGGTCGATGACGGTCACGGTCAGGGTGGCTTCGCCCGTGACCCCGGCCCGCACGGTGAGCGTGGTGCCGCTGGCGGTCGCCGTGGCCACCAGGCTGTTGCTCGACGCGATCTCGACCTGCAGCGCGTCGCCGTCGGGGTCGTTGAAGTGGCGGACGAGGTCGAGCGCCGCCGTCTCGCGCTTGTAGAGGGTCTGCGCGGGAATGGGGTCGGTTGCGGCCGGCGGCCGGTTGGGGACGGTGACCGTGAAGCTCTGGGAGGCCGACAGGCCGTCGGGGTCGGTCGCCGTTACGGTAACCACGGCCTCGCCCTGGGAAAGGGGCGTCAGGATCAGTGTGCCGTCGCTGGAGGAAACCTCGAGCGCGACTACGTCCCCGTTGGACACGGCGGCCGCCCAGGTCAGCGGGTCGCCGTCGGGGTCGGTGAAATGGTCCGTCAGGTCGACCGTGTCGGCCTCGCTCTTGTAGATCGTCCGCGACGGGATGGTGTCGGTCGCGACTGGCGGCCGGTTGGGGACGGTGACCGTGAAGCTCTGGGAGGCCGTCAGGCCGTCCGGGTCGGTCGCGGTCACGGTGACCAGGGTCTCGCCGGAGGCCAGGGGCGTGATGGCCAGCGTGCCGGCGGCGGCGAGGGTCAGCGCGACCACGCCGGTGTGCGATGTCTCGGCGGCCCAGGCCAGCGGGTCGCCGTCCGGGTCGGCGAAGTAGGTCGCCAGATCGAGCGTGTCCGCTTCGGTCTTGTAGATCATCCGCGACGGGATGGTGTCGGTCGCGGCCGGCGGCCGGTTGGGGACGGTGACCGTGAAGCTCTGCTCGGCCGTGAGGCCTTCGTCGTCGGTGGCCGTGACGGTCACCGTCGCCTCGCCCTTGGCGAGTCCCGTCAGCGTGAGCGTGCTGGCGTCCACGGTGGCTTCCACCACCGCCTCGTCCGACACGGCCGCCGCGTAGGTCAGCGGGTCGTCGTCCGGGTCGGCGAAGAAGGGTGACACGTCCAGGGTGTGCGCATGATCGACCATGACTTCGCGGGCCGCGATCGAGTCGACCGCGACCGGCGGCCGGTTGGGCACCGTCACCTCGAAGGTCTGGGTCGCCGTCAGGCCGCCGGCGTCTGTCGCGGTGACCGTCACCACCACCGTGCCCTTCGCCACCGCCACCACCGTTACGGCCGTGCCGTCCACCGAGACCGCGACACGGTTGGGGTCGGATGCCGCGGCCGAGTACCGGAGCGGCTGGCCGTCAGGCTCGGCGAAGTGTCCGCGGACGTCGATTACCGCCGAGTCGCCCACCATCAGCTCCCGGTCGTCGATCGTTCCCACCGCCGTCGGGGGCCGGTCCGGGACGATGACCTGGAAGGTCTGCCGCGCCTCCAGGCCAGTCGGATCGGACGCGACCACGGTCACGACCGCAGTGCCGGGAGAGACCGCGGTGATCGTGAGCGTGCTGCCCCGGAGCTGGACGGTGGCTATGTCGGGATCGGAAATGAACGCGTCGAAATCGAGCGCATCTCCGTTGGGGTCGCGGAAGCACAGGGCGACATCGACCGTGCCACCCACCGTGATCGTCTGATCGGGGAGGGGCCCGCACAGTTCGGGCGCCAGCGGGCTCTCGCACGAAACGACCCAGAGGGCCGCCCCGAGGAGCAGGGCGACCAGGGAGGTTCTTGATCGAGGCGAGGTTTCACTCATGCGAGCAGAAACCTACGCACTCCACGTCGCGCGGTCGATACGACAAATGCGATTAACGGGGAGTCCGTCATTCGCAGGCGGACGACGACGACGGTTTGCCCGCCCTTGCCGCCGCGGCGTAGAATTTGCAGCGTCCCGATCGTAGCGAGGAGACCCCCACATGATCCGGAGTGAGCTGGCATGATGCGTCTATCTGGCCTGGCGATGCTGGGCGCGTGCGTTCTCGCCCTCGCGGGCTGCGACAAAACCGGCGCGTACGGCGATGTGAACAGCATCATCGTGGGCACATCCATGGAACTCTGGGACGAGGTGGGAGAGACGGTCACGACCGGGCTCGAGCCCACCATCTTCACGGTGCGCGACGAGCGCACCTTCAAGATCACCTACCAGGACCCCCTGGCGGCCGACTGGGAGATCCTGCGCGAGTTCAAGCAGGTGCTGCTGATCGGGACGCTGGAGGACCCGTGGATCGCCGAGGCGATGGAGGAGAGCGACGTCACGAATACGGAGCGGTTCGGCGTGCCCGGCGTCATCCAGTTGATCGACGTCTGGGCGCGGGGCCAGTTGGTGACCGCCCTCCTGCTTCCGCCCGGCGGCGGGGCGGCCGAGGTGGAGGCGCACGTGGGCGAGCTGCTCGCGCTCTTCGACGGGCAGTACCGCACCTATGCGCGCACGCGCATGTTCGTATCGGGTCGCGACTCCCTGCTGGCGGACACGCTGCGTGCCGTGGGAGGCTTCGCACTCGATCTGCCCCGCGTCTATCGATGGGACTATCAGGATTCGGTCTTCATATTCCGAAACGACAATCCCGATCCCGCCGAACTCATTCGGGAAATCGCGGTGACGTGGCGCACGCCGGTCGCCGGCCCGCTGGCGGACTCGGCCATTCTGGACTGGCGCCTGTCGTTGACGCGGGCATACTACACGGACGAGCAGGTGGTGACGGAGGAACTCGCGCCGGGGCGCGACCTGAGCGACGATGCCTACGAGCTTCGAGGCATCTGGGAGAGCCCCCCGGGCGCCTGGCCCGCCGCGGGACCGTTCCTGACGCGGACGAAGGCGTGTCCCGGCCAGGACCGCGTGTACCTGCTCGACTCGTGGCTCTACGCGCCCGGCAAGGACAAGTACGAGTACATGCTGCAGCTCGAGTACATCCTCGACTCCTTCGCATGCGAGGCCGAGGTGCCGGTCGCGGCGATGTAGCGATGAGGCGGTCGGGCGCCGAGATGCGGCGATGAAGCGGTCGGGACGCCGAGATGCGACGATGACCCGGACGGGCGCGAGGATGTAGCGATGCGGCGATACCGGTTGGTCGTCCTCAGCCTGTGCGCTTTTGCCCTGCCGGGATGCGACAAAACCGTCGCGTGGGGTGAGGTCAACAGCATCATCGTCGGCGCGTCGGCCGAACTCTGGGAGGCGTCGGGCGATGCGATCACCGACGGTCTTCAGCCCACCATCTTCACCGTTCGCGACGAGCGCACCTTCAGGATCACGCACCAGGACCCCCTCGCATCCGACTGGGGACTGCTGCGGGAGTTCAGGCAGGTGCTGCTGATCGGAAGCGCAGAGGATCCCTGGATCGCGGAGGCCCTGGAGGCCGGACCGGGCCCCGAATCGCCGAACCCGCCGGAGATCTTCCAGTTGTACGACGTGTGGGCGATCGGACAGTTGGTGACGGTGCTCCTGCTGTCGCCGGGCGGCGGACCGGACGAGACGGAGGCGCATGTGGACGATCTGCTCGCGCTCTTTGACGGGCAGTACCGCGACTATGTCCACGCACGCATGTTCGTCTCCGGGCTCGACTCGCTGCTCGCGGACACGCTGCGGACCACGGGCGGCTTTGCGCTGGAGCTGCCGGTCATCTATCGATGGAGCCGCGAGGATTCGATCTTCATCTTTCGCAACGACAATCCCGATCCGTCGGAACTCATTCGCGAAGTCGCGGTCACGTGGCGTTCGCCGATCGCCGAGACGCCGACGGATGGCGACATGCTCGATTGGCGACTGTCGCTGTCGCGCGAATACTACGCGGACGAGCAACTGGTGACGGAGGACGTCGAGCCGGGCCTGGCCGTCGATGACGCGGCGTACGAGATCCACGGCATCTGGGAGAGCGCCCCGGGCGCGTGGCCGGCGGCGGGTCCGTTCCTGACGCGCCGGAAGGCGTGTCCCGCTCAGGATCGACTGTACCTTATCGATTCCTGGCTCTATGCTCCGGGCAGGGACAAGTACGAGTACATGCTGCAGCTCCGGTACATCCTCGACTCCTTCGAGTGCGAGCCGACGCTGCCGGGCGAGGAGATGTGATGGAATGGACGCCCCCTCCCGACAGCCTCACAATTCACCGATGAT
>JAPPMM010000054.1 GCA_028819075.1 Gammaproteobacteria bacterium | reverse complement strand
AAGTGACAGGCTTGACCGAGTACTACGGGACATCTGGCGCCGCGAGACCGCGCGGACACGGCTGGTGACAAGGCCGCCGGCGCGCGGGCCGGAGCGCGACGCTGGGCCGAGCCGCTGAGGGGTTTTCGGTGGCCGGATCGGCTGTGGCACCTCGCGTCTTTCGGCAGACCCATCCCTCGGTGATCCGCGACCCAACCAAGCTGCGGTTCCCACCGCTCGGCTTGGTGTCGCGATCCTCGCCCGTTCATCCCAGCCAGCAGGAGGGTGGCGGCCTATCGCAAGAGGACATCGCACTGCCCGTCGTACACGCGGCCTTCCACCCTTACCCCTCGGGAAACGGGGATCGTCGATTCTGGACGATCCCAGAGCCCGCAGATTCCGTGAAACTCGCTCTGGAGCGCCCATCGGAGCTCCCAAGGCCGCCCCCGCTTCCGGTTGGGGAGTCCACAAGCCGGGAGAGCCCGTTACCCTAGACTAGGTCCACGCGCTCTCGGAGGGGTGTCGAGGGCTTGAAGACCGGCACTCTGCGGGACGGGACCTCGAAGGGTTCACCGGTCTTGGGGTTGCGGCCCGTGCGGGCCAGACCGAGTAGCCGGATCGAGCTGCTTAGGGCGGATTCGCTCTTGGAAAACCGGGCACACCACCTTGCTCCCAACATCCCGGCCCAAAGGAGTTGACACTCGGATGAGCTTCATTACCTTCCGTGCTTCGTTCCTGATCCATCTTCCACGAATCTTCCAACCACGAGATGCACCGCGAAGCTACGGAGGACCCGCCCTCCCCGCGGCGAAAGCACACTCGCAACCCGACCCCTATGACCCGAGCGACAAGCGGATTCTGTTGCCCTGCAAGAGGTTACCGTAGGGTCCGCCCGCGCCAGCGACGCCTTCTCAGCCGCAGGCACCGTCCAACCTATCGCGGCGGCGACCGTTTCGGCATCTGCCTTTTCCTATTCGCAGTCGGCATGTTCGCGGCATGCGACGGCGGTCCAGAGTCACCGGCTGACTGGGTTGTGGAAGGAGGAGAGACGCTTGCCCAAGCATCGGCGGGATCTGGACCCGTAGTCGCGTTCGTGTTGGATCCGTCGCAGTGTTTCTCATGCACCTCGCTCCTGTCGCAGTGGCTCGATTGGCGGGCCACGAACCCAGACCAATTCATGCTGGTTCTTTCCAGACCTCCCCAGCGATGGGAGCGGCTCCGTCTGGCACCGCTCCCGGTGTCGGCGACCCTTTCGACACCTGTGGAGTCTCGGCTGCTGCCGGTAGAACTGGTCTTCTCCGACGGATCGCTGGTCTATCAGTCGCCTCGGTTATTCGGCCTACAGGAGAGCCCACTTCTCTCGGAAACACGCGAGATGCCTCTCGAACAAACGATCAAGCTCATGGCGTCCGACCGGGCGCATTCAGTATCCCGCAGCCAAACACCAACCCCACAATCAACCACGGAGGTACGAGATGGAACCCAAAACCAGAATCGGTAGGTTACTCGCCCAGACAGGGTTGGGCATAATGCTCCTTGCCCTGCTCACGTTCACGGGGACGGAACCAGCACAGGGATCTGGCTATTGGACGTACTTCGATGCCGTCTCTCAGTGCCAGGACATATGCGGCAACCCGATCAACGATCCCTCGTGTTGGTGCTACGTGATGGATCCGATCATCGTCAACCCCCCGGAGTAGCGGCTCGTGATACGGTGGGCCTGGTTGTCTCGCGGCAGCTACGCGGCGTCCGCAATGCTGGTCGGCGTCGGATGCGGGAGCGAACCGGATCCCAGTATGGACCGCGCAACAGCCGGGCCTGCCGTCACGGTTGTCGATAGCGTTCTCCTCGACGAGAACGATCGGTTCTATCTTGGCAACCCCTTCAGTTTGGTAGTGGACACCGCTGACGGTTCGTTCTTGATCTCGGACTTCTACCAAAACCGGATCCTCAGATACGAACGGGACGGCAAGCTCCGGCAGTTCTACGGTCGTCCGGGGGGCGGCCCCGGCGAGTTCCGCTCCATCTCGACCGCTTTCGTCCTGGGCGATTCAGTTGTGGTTGGTGCTGGAAACCGCCGCAATCTCCTACAACTCTTCTCCAAGCATGACGGCACCTCCCTCGGCGCGCATTCCTTCAGCGGCCGGGTGGGGATGGGCGGTGTATCGGTGGTGGATCAAGGAGTAGTGTTTCCGACCCGAGACCCTACGAACGGGACGATCGCGGCTGTCTGGCGCTACCCCGAAGCGGCGATCGACTATGTCGTTCCCCTTCCAGCGCCCTATCAGCGATCGTTGGAGGGCCTCGGCAGGTTCGCGGCTTTTCAGTCGTTTGGCAGTGTCGTCGCGTGGTCGGATACGTTGCTGTCTGGCATGAGCGGTCTGAACGAGATCTACCTCTCCACACTGGATGGCGTGTTTCTGGACACCCTCTTTCTTCCCAACACGACGCGCCGGGGCGTTCCGCCCAACGTCCAAGAGGTATTCGATGACTTGGAGTCCTTTAGCTCGATGACGGAGATGTTTGAGGCGGCTTCTTCGATGTATGGCCTCTACCGCATGTCGGATGGCAGCACGGTCGTGCTGCATCACGACTCCACGCTGGACGGAGAGTTGCCTGCCGGGAACATCACATCGGAAGTGTACCTGAGCATCATCGCCCCCGATCGCACGACTGCGTGCGTCGATGCCCCGGTGCCCTACTCGAACGAAATGCGTCCGGTTCACACCGTGGCGCGAGATACCCTCTTCCTTCTCGACCGACGCCTCAATGAAGCTGAGGACGACCTCCTGACTTGGATTCGAGCCTACCGGATCGATACGAGCGGCTGTACTTGGCTCGACTTAGGCTGAAACCACGGTGTCTCCACCGCCTTCCGGCCCCGGCGGACGTGGAGGCGCTTCGCAGTTCGTCGGTCGCCATCGACGCAACCCGCCGCAGGTTCAAGCTAACGGCTTAACCGAGCGGGTGTATTGCGTGCGATGGTCCGCGAAACTCCCATAAGGTGCAAGGGATTCTCGATCAGGCTTGCGTATTTGAAGTGATACATCATCCGAGTAGCGAATGATGTAAATCATTATCGTATAGTATGTTACGATCATTCTCGATCAACATAATCCGGTTCCGTCCGAACTGGGCAGCCTCGCCAACCTCGCGAAGCTCAATCTCTGCTGCAACGACCTCAGCGGACCGATCCCACCTGAACTCGGCAGCCTCGCCAACCTGGAGCAGATGTATCTCTTCCAGAACGACCTGACTGGTCCGATTCCGCCGGAGTTGGGCCGACTTACCGGTCTGAACGAGCTTCGGCTGAACCAAAACGGCCTGACCGGCCCGATCCCGCCGGAGCTCGGTGGTCTCGCCGACCTTGCCGAGCTCACTCTCGCGGTGAACCAGCTCAAGGGCCCGATTCCACCAGAACTCGGTGGCCTGCCCAATCTGGAGGTGCTTTCGCTGACCGCGAACGACCTGACCGGCTCGATCCCGCCGGAACTCGGTGACCTCGCCAACCTGGAGGAGCTTGGCCTGAACGTGAACGGCCTGATCGGCCCGATTCCGCCGGAACTGGGCGATCTCATGGCACTCGAAGGACTATACCTGGGCGACAACGAACTGTCGGGTCCGATTCCGTCCGCACTGGGTGGCCTCACCAACCTGACGACGCTCGATCTGTGGGGAAACCAACTCAGCGGCCCGATCCCGCCCGAACTCGGCAGCCTCGCGGCCCTGGAACGGCTGTTTCTCGACGACAATGACCTCGAAGGTGCCATTCCACCCGAACTCGGCAGCTTGTCGACCCTGGAACTCCTGTTTCTGCAAGACAACGGCCTCGAGGGTCCCATCCCGTCCGAGTTCGGCAACCTCGCGGCCCTGGAGTTCCTGTCACTGGAGGGCAACGATCTGTCCGGCCCGGTGCCATCCGCGATCGGCGGAATGGCGAGCCTCCGGGAGATGGGCCTCACAGGCAACTCCGGCATGGCGGGCCCCCTTCCCGCCGGCATGACCGCGCTGTCCCGGCTCGACGCGCTGCTGGCTGGAGGCACCGATCTGTGCGCAACCACGGATGCGGGCTTCCAATCGTGGCTCGGACAGGTTTACAAGCGCAGGATCGCTCCGTGCAGCGCGGGGGATCCACCGATGGCCTACCTGACGCAGGCCGTGCAGTCGCGGGAGTTCCCGGTCCCCCTGGTGGCGGGTGAGAAGGCGTTGCTCCGCGTGTTTCCGACGGCCAGCCGCAGCGGTGGCGTGGGTCTTCCAGACGTTCGCGCCCGATTCTACCAGAACGGCCGCGAGACGCATGTGGCCGAAATGCGCGGCGCATCCGCGCCCATCCCGACCGAGATCGACGAGAGCAGCCTGGACAAGTCGGTCAACGCCGAGATACCCGGACGCGTGATTCAGCCGGGGCTTGAGATGGTGATCGAGGTTGACCCGGGAGGGGCGCTGGACTCGTCGCTGGGGGTAGCGAGGCGGATCCCCGAGACGGGCCGTCTGGCCGTGGATGTAGGGGCGATGCCGGTCTTCGATCTGACACTGGTCCCGTTCATCTGGACCGAAACGGGCGACGAGTCGATCGTGAGTCTCGTCAGGGAGATCGCCGCCAGTCCCGACACACACGAGTTGCTCGCGGACACCCGCACGCTCCTGCCGGTCCACGATATCGAGGTAACGGCCCACGAACCGGTCTTGAGTTCGAGCAACGACGGTCGGGACCTGTTTAGAAAGACCAGGGCCATCCGCGCCATGGAAGGGGGCAGCGGCCACTACATGGGGATGATGGCGCGGCCGAGGACCGGGCCCTCCGGAATCGCGAGACTGCCCGGACGGTCGAGCTTCGCGGGCGCCGGCTCGTTCGTCATCGCCCACGAGCTTGGTCACAACCTGAATCTCCAACACGCGCCGTGCGGAGGGGCGGGAGGACCGGATCCTTCGTTCCCGTACTCCGACGGGTCTATCGGTGCGTGGGGCTACGACTTCCGCGATGGCGGCCAGCTTGTGCCGCCCTCCGCGACGGACCTGATGGCCTATTGCGGTGACAAGTGGATCAGCGACTACTCGTTCACCAACGCGCTGCGGTTCCGCCTGAGCGATGCGGACAGCGTGGGATTGCCGTCGCCGCCGATGGACGCCCCACCGACGAAGGTACTGCTGCTGTGGGGTGGCGTTAACGCCGACACCGTGCCCTTCCTCGAACCGGCGTTCGTGGTCGGCGCCCCACCTGTCTTGCCCGAGGCCCGTGGAGAGTACCGTCTTTCAGGACGGTCCGCGGATGGCCGCGAGCTGTTCGCCGTCAGCTTCGAGATGCCGGTCGTCGCCGACGCCGAGGGCGAGGAGAGCAGCTTCGTGTTCGCCCTGCCGGTCCAGGCAGGCTGGGACGCCCTGGCGAGCATCGCGCTCTCCGGGCCCCGAGGCTCGGTCACGATCGACCAGAGCACGGATCGCCCGATGGCCATCCTTCGCGATCCCCGAACCGGGCAGGTGCGCGGATTCCTGAGCGACCCGCCGGCCGCAAACCAGGTCGCGAGCGACGCGGCCGCGGGAGCCGCCGGACCGGGTCTGGACGTGCTGTTCAGCCGGGGGATCCCCGATGTGGGTGCTTGGCGGCGGTAGCCTTTGAGCCCGGCTCCATCAGCAACTAACTTTTTAGTTGACAGATCCGCTCTCGCTCTCCATCGTACCAGCCTGGTGTTCTTCGGCCACATGACGAGGAGAGACGATGAGCGACAACGGATCTGTGCAGGTGCAGGAAGGCGCGCCGCTGGAGACGGCGAACGACCGCTTCAAGAAGTCGTTCGACACATGGTTCTGGGGATCGGTTCTGGTCGCGACCGTGGTCCACTTCGTGATGTTCATGTTCTGGCCGAGCATGACCGCGGCGGACGTCTCGTTCGATTCCGAGGAGCTGGTGGCGATCGAACTCCCGCCCGAGATCGAGATTCCCCCGCCGCCCCAGGCGATCAGCCGGCCCGCGACCCCCGTGATCGCCGCGGCCGACATCAGCGAGGACATCACCATCGCGCCGACCACCTTCGAGGACAATCCGGTCGAAGAGCTGCCACCTCCTCCCGACGAGGAGGCGGTCGACATCTCGGCGGCGCCGTCGTTTACCCCCTACACGGTCCGCCCCGACCTCATGAACCAGCCTGAAGTGGAGCGTGCGCTGGAGCGGGAGTATCCCCCGATCCTGCGTGACAACGGCATCGGCGGGAGGGTGACGGTGCACTTCTTCATCGACGAGGAAGGGATCGTTCAGAACACCCTCGTCGCGGAGACCTCGGGACACTCCTCGCTCGACGAGGCGGCGCTGCGCGTGGCCAACGTGTTCAGGTTCACTCCGGCACTCAACCTGGACAAGGTGGTTCCGGTGTGGATCTCGCTTCCCATCACGTTCCAGACGCGGTAGTCGCCTATTACGGGCTCGTCGATCCAGACACAATGTTAAAGGAGCGTCCAGAATGCCGAGAACGCGGTTGAGCCAACTGGCAGTGGGGAGCGTCTTCGCTATCGCCACCCCGGCCCTCGTCGCGCAGGAAGTGATCGAGCTGCCCGCCGAAGACCGGATCTTCGAAGCGGAGTTCGATGAGGTCTACCGGGTGGGGTCCATTGCCGGGAACGCGTGGGAGCAGTTCAGCCGGGTCAGCGCCGTCGGCTTCGGCCAGTCCGGCAACCTGCATGTGATGGACGACCAGGGCGGCCGGGTCGTGGTTGTGAGCGAAGTCGGTGAGTTGGTCCACGAGTTCGGACGGATCGGCGATGGGCCCGGGGAGTTTGCCGGGAATACCAACACGGCCGTCGGATTCACGGTGCTCCGTGACGGGCGCACGGTGGTGTTCGATCCTGGTCACACCGCATTTGACGTGTTCGGACCAGACGGCGAGTTCGACCGCTCGGTACGCATGCCCGGCAACCTGTTCTACGGGATGCGAACCCTGTTGCCCGCCAGGGACGGCCAGAACATCATCACGACAAGCTTCTCGGCAATGAGCATGGGCGGCCCCGCCGACGGCCCCGAGCCATCGTTCCGCCCCGTCTACCGATTCGTCCTGACCGGCGATGAGGCCGTGCAGGACACGGTGATCCGGGCGTGGCGGCCACCGGGAGATCCGGACGGCTTCGGGCCGGAGTTGGTGGCCGGGGCGCTGCCGGGCGGCGGGCTGGTCTTCACCGACTCTTCCGCCTATGCGATCAAGGTGGCGACGGGAAACGGGGAACTGACCCGGGTACTCACCCGGCCCTTTCGCCCTGAACCTGTAACCGCCCGCATCAGGGATCGGGAGATCGAGCGCCAGTTGGAGGAGAACGAGGAACGCGCCGCCAGATCGAATTTGCCGTTCGCCGCCGCCTTGGCCGAAATGAGACGCGAGCGGATCCGGAACATGGAGGTCTACCCCGAGGTGCCGGTGGTCCGCGACCTGCAAACCAGTTGGGAGGGGACGATCTGGGTGCTCCGGCGCGGGGAGGAACCGGCCAGCGATGGCCCGATCGATGTGCTGACCCCGGACGGCCGCTACATCGGGACCTTCGCGGCCGGCACGACCGCGATGCCCGACGCGTTCGGGCCGGACGGGCTGGCCGCGTTCATCGAGCGTGACGAATTCGACGTGGCGAGCGTCGTAGTGCGGCGACTGCCGGTCGGTGTGAGGTGAGGCTTCGTATACTTGAGGCGCGTTTCGGCGGCCGGCAAGGCGGAATAGTGCGCCTCCGGGCGCAACGAGGTTTGGGCACAAGGCTTGCTGGTGAAACGATCCGTAGCCATATCGTGTCCAACCAGGCGACGGCACGATCTCACAAGGGCATTTCCCGAGACAACGGAGCCCATGAAGCCGGTAGGCCGTGCAGTTGCCGTTTCTTGCCTTCTGGCACTGCTCCCGACCTTCGGTTGTGGGGATGCTCCGGAGCCTGGTCGACGACTTGATCCCGGCGGGGATGCCCAGTCGATAAGCGTGGTCGATTCCGGAGGGGTGAGCATTGCCACAATCCCCAACCTGCATGCCCTCGACCTTCCCGAACTCGGCCTGACGCTGCTTCACTCCACGCTCGAAGGTCTTGACCTGGTCGAGGTGGTGGGCGCGGTTCTGCTGCCTGATTCGTCGTTGGTTATCGCCGACAAGGCTTCGCCCAACCTCACCTTCCTGCATCCGGACGGGAGTCTGCGGGCGCGCGTGGGCCGGGCGGGAGAGGGTCCTGGCGAGTACACCGAGATCTCGCGGATCGGGCTCACCCGCGACGGATCGCTGTTCGCTTACGACCGAGCCTTGCGGCGGTTTACGTTCCTCGATCGGGAGGGCGGCGTCATTGGGGTCCAGCGAAGCGGATGCACGGCCGCGACGGGAGAAGTCGTTCCTCTGGCCGATGTGAATGGGCAAGGCTTCATCGGCGTCCTCGAAACCAGGCCCGATCTCCCGCCGGGCGTGCAACGCGGTCCGCTGTTCCTGGTGGCCTGTGCCGGCATCGAGGAATCACTCGATACCCTGGGCGAGTGGGCGGGCAAGGAGCGCCACGTCGCACCGAATCAGTGGACCGCCGTCGGGTTCGGTCGCTCAGCGCTGTACGATGGACGTGGAGGCCGTACCGTCGTCGGTGCGAACGACTCGTTGGACCTGACGCTGTACGAGGGATCGGCCGTGCGCACCAGGGTCCGCGGTGGCTCTTCCCTGCGGCGAGTAACCCCGGCGGAACGCGAGGAATGGACCAGTCTGTACCTGGAGATGTTCCCCGAGATCGTTCGGGCTGACCGGCGGAGGCGCCTGGAGCAATCGGAAATACGGGACGCGTATCCGGCGTTCGGGTCCATCAAGGTGGATGCCGACGGCGGGATGTGGATCGGAGACTATGCGAAGCTATCGGATGATCGGCGGCTTTGGACGGTTCTCGGCGAGGACGGAACGCCGGTCGCCTCGATCCATCTTCCGGTCTTCCGTCCGGATTGGCTGCAGATCCGTGAAGGCTCCATCACCGGCAGGGCGCTGGTCGAGTGGGAAGTCACCATCCCGAGCCCGGTCCACGAGTTGCTGGACATCGCCGATGATCGCATCGTGGTGCTGCGCAAGGATGAGCTGGGCCGCGAGTTTGTCGAGGTATACGAAGTCGAGATGCCCGGGGAGGGACAATAGTGAAGCGAGGTGCCCGGACCATCGCGCCGTCGGTGTGATGCGGTTACGCAATTATCTCCTCCGGCTCGCCATCATCGTCCTCGCCGCGCCGGCGGCGGCGCAGCAGCCCGATCTTCCCGGGGCCCTGCTTCAGGGCGTTGTCTACGATGTGCAAACCGGGGATGCCATCGCCAGCGCGACCGTGTCTTTCAGCTCGCTGCAGCAGTTCATCTCTTCGGATTCCGCAGGCGTCTTCTCGGTCCGCGGTCTTCGGCCGGGCGGCCACATCGTCACCGTGACCCGGATCGGCTACGAACGGCGGGACTTGCCGATCAACCTGACGGGCGACGGCAACAACTTCATCGAGATCGCGCTGACCCCCAGCCCGATCCTGCTGGACAGCCTCACGGTCGTCGCGCCCGACCGTGTCGCGGTCCGCGGCGTCGTCTACGACATGGTGAGCGGCACCGCCATCCCCGGCGCCGCCGTCTTCGTTGAATCGGAGAACCACGGAACCCTGGCGGACTCGCTGGGCTCCTTCGTCGCCGCCGATGTGCCGCCGGGACCCCAGTTGATCACGGTCAAGCAGATCGGCTACCACGACAAGGTGATCGCCTTCACCGCGACCGGCCGCCCCGACGACCTGGTGGAGATACCTCTGGTGCCCAAACCGTTCATGCTGGACGGGATCACGGCGGTCGCGAGCAACATCGAGACCATGGAAGACCGCATGCGGTCGCGGCGAGGCGACGCCTCGGTCGGCCGCGGGCTCATCCGCGCCTACGACCGAGAGGCACTGCTCGCTTCCGGTGCCGCCACTGGTCTCGATTTCGTCGACGACCACACCATCGTTCGGATGAGGCCCTGCCCCGCGGGTGAGTTCACGTTCTTCTCCATCGGGAGAGGCGGGTTCGTGCGGGCGCCATGGGTCTACATCGATGAAATCTGGCAACCGGAAGGGCTCGCCGCGTTGCAAAGGTATTCAACATCTGAACTGTACTCGGTTGAAGTCTATTTCTCCGGCTCGGAGATTCGCGGCTACACCTACCAGTTCATGGAGCGTACCGCGCGCAAGCCGCAGGCTCTGATTCCGGTGCTCCTCTGGCGCTGGGGCCGCCGACCTCCGCACTGATCCGCGCCGCAGGCTCGATCTGCAAGCTGCCCGAGTCCTCCTCGCGGCCCGGGGACCCCCCGCCTTTCCATCGCGGAACCTTCGCGAGCCGTGTCGACTACTACGATCGTCAACTAGTGCGGTAGTCGTACCGACGGACGCGCGTGGCGCCGCGGGATCGCTACCCAACTCGGAAGGAGAGCGATGATGAAGATGACACTGATGTTCCTGATGGCGCTCGGCATGGCCGGGGCCGGGGTTTCCGCGCCCGCGAACGGCGGGAAAGCTCTGGCACCCGGCTTGCAAGAGCAACAGCCGACGCAAGAGAGCGCGGACGCCGACAATCTTTACGATCTCGTGAAACAGGCCCGTGCCGACCTCCGCGAGATGCGGGTGGCATCGGGTCTCTCCGCCTACACATCGGGTCCGCAGGCAGGCAGGCGCGAGAGCCGGCAAGGTGGTGAGGGGACCTACCTCCCGAAGATGACGAAACAGGACAAGCTCTTCGGCAACGGCGCCCGTCTGGTTCTGGAGTTCGACCCGGCGACACAGGTCTTCGTCGGCTCGGTAACGAACAGCACGGCACGGCTTCTCCCGCAAGTGCGCGTTGAGGTCCATCTGGACAACGGCACGGAGCTCGGTCCGACCAGGCGTATCGATGTCGGTCCGGGCGAGACCGTCCCCGTGGAACTGGGAGCCTTCGGGAACGAGTTCAGCGCGTGGGTCAGTCACCCCGAAGCCGGCGTCGAAGATGGCCACGGCGCAGGCGGGGAAGAGGGTGGCGAAGGCGCCGGCGAGCACGGCGGGCGCGAGGGGCGCGGCGAGCACGGAGGTGGCGAGACCGCCCGCCCGAGCGGCGCGGCCTATCGGCCCGTATACAACCAGCTCCAGATCCTGCGTGGGGAAATGCATGCGTTTCGGAGCGACCTCGCAGGGAGCGAGTGATGAAGCGGAAGCGGCAACTGGGGGACCTGCAACTCGCCATCATGCGTGTGCTCTGGGAGCGAGGCGAAGCCCCCGCCATCGAGGTGCACCAGGCGCTATTTGAAGAGCGGCGCCTCGCCGTCACGACCATCAAGACGATGCTGCGCAAGCTGGAGGAGTACGGGTGCGTGGAGCATCGAACGAAGGGACGGCAGTTCATCTACCGGCCCGCGATCGCCGAGGCGGATGTCCGCAGGAGCATGGTGGGCGATCTCGTGACGCGGTTGTTCTCCGGTGACAGCACGGCACTGGTCAACCATCTGGTCCGGTCCGGCGAGATCGACCCGGACGACCTGGACGATCTGAGAGCGATGGTGTCCAGCAAGCGGAAGGGGGAATCGAAATGACGGCGTGGCTGCTTACGTTCCTCATCCACAGCACGCTTTGGTGCGGCGCCGCCTGGCTGGGCCTGCGTCTCTTCCCCCGGACGCGTGCGCGGCTGAGGGAAACGATCTGGTACACGGCGCTCGCCGCCAGCCTGATCACTCCGACGGTCCACTCCCTGACCTCGTGGGATTCCGCGGTCTGGCGGCTCTCCATGCCCACCGCCATCGCCGGGGAGGAGCGTCACTCCGAGGGCGAATCAGGCCACCGGGACGGCGTGGCGTCCGTCTTCTCGCCGTCGGGCGAAGAAGCACACAGCGCCGAGATTGCGCTCCCGGCGGGCTGGGCCGACTCCGCGGGCACCCTTTGGGTTGTGTTCGCCGGGGGACTGCTCGCCTACTACCTGCTTCGATTGGGGAAACTGCGGCACCGCCTGGGCGACCGTGAGCCGGTGATGGACCCGCGGGCCTCGCGCGCGCTGGCCGCACTCAGCCTCAGGGCGGCACTGGCGCCCGCGCCCCTTCTAACGGAAAGCGACAACCTGGGCTCGGCCATCGCGCTGGGCGCAGGGACCGGCCGCGAGATCTGCGTGCCCGTGCGCGCGCTCCATGAACTGGACGAAGAAGAGCTCCGTGCACTTCTGGGCCACGAGGTCGCGCACCATCTGCGCCGCGACCCGATCCGGTTGGGCATCCTGAACGTCCTCCAGGCGGTTTTCTTCTTCCAGCCGCTTTTCCGGCTTGCCGTGCGCGAAGTGCGATTCGCCGCCGAAGAGCTGTGCGACGACTGGGCGGCCAGTCAGGTCGACGACCGCTTCGCGATGGCGAGTTGCCTGGCCGAGGTGGCCGGATGGGTGGTCGGGAGGGACCGGCGCACCCCGGTTCCGTGCATCGGCAGGCGTCGCTCACAGCTGGAGCGGCGCGTTCGGAGGCTCATGGCCGGACACAGTTCGCCCCGGGCGTCGTCGTCCCCCTGGCGGCGAATGAGCGCGGTGGGCCTTCTGATCCTCGCCCCGTCGTTCGCGCCGGCGCTGGCACCCGCACCGGAAGCGCCCCATGAGGACCAGCAGGCCGTCGAAGGCGCGCGATCGGAGGAACACGAGCAGCCGCGGGAGCACAGGTCTGCCGAAAGCCTCGAACACGACAAGGACAACAACCAACACGACATAAACGAAGGAGAGACTCATGACTAGACATACAGCCTTCCGTACCGCGACCCTCGCCCTCCTGGCCATGGTGGCCGCCTGCAGAAGCAGTTCCACCGAACCGGGCGAGTCGGGCGTCCGTTGGAACGCCGATCAGACGGCGACGGATACCCGCCGCGGCGTGGACCTGGTCATCAGCTACGATGCATCAGGCCGGCGGTTCAACGGCACCGTAACCAACACGACCGGCGCGACGGTCACCGACGTGCGCGTCGAGATCCATCTGTCCAACGGAACCGAACTCGGCCCGACGCCCAGGGTTGACCTCGCGGCGGGGGCGAAGCAGTCTGTCACGCTGGACGCGGCCGGTCAGAATTTCAACTGGTACAGCGTGCATGTCGAACTCGGTTCATCGTCGGGGTAGGGAGTTCCACCATGAGACAGCCGCTCGCACTCGTTCTTTGCGCATTCCTGCTGGCGGTCGCCGCCGACGACACCCGGGCGCAGGGGAGAACCACCGACTTCATCCTGGGAGCCGGAGCGACCATGGGCCTCGCGACCGATGAGGAAGCCACGGAGAGCCGCATCGGACGGAATCTCGCGGGCGGATTCTCCCTGCGGGTGATCGACATGATCGGCCTGCGGGTGGAAGCCGGCTACATCGAGAAGGGCGCCGGGTCGGAATTCAGCGAGGGCGGCGCGGCTGGTCAGTTGAATATCGAGATCGACTATCTCGTGCTGCGTGGTCTGCTCGAGATCGGCGGCGACTTCCATATCCTCGCCGGCGGGAGCGTGGGGCGCGACAGGCGATGCAACGTGGCCATCGACGTTTCGGTCGAAGGGATCGACATGTCGAGGGAGCAGAGCTGCGACGACATGCGCGTCGACAGAAACACCGATGTGGGGATCACCGCCGGGGCGGGCTACAACGTCGGCCTCTTCGGCGTCACGGCGCTGTTCACCGAGGGCTTGACCGAAATCTTCGCCGGCGACAACGCACCGACCGGCCGCAACCGCACCATCTCGCTCGTCGGGTCCTTTCGCATCCCGCTCGCCCGATAGCCTTTTTCAGGCGCCGGGAGGTGGGGACGGCCTGACGAGTCCGAGCGGCAGGGGCTATAGAGGATAGAGTTCGTACTTGGCAATGCGCCACGGAGGTATGCGCGGACTAAGCAACACATAGAGGTATCTGCCCCCGCCCAGCACCTTCGAGCCCTCCGGCAATCGCGCGTTCTCAAAGAGTTTCTGCCCCGTATGGCGATCGTAGGCCTCCACGGACACGTCTAGTTGCTCGAACGGAATCCAGGGCTTGGCCGGGTCCAGCTTGCCGACCGTGAACACCAGGCGGTTGCCGTCCACAACATCCATGCTCGTGACGAGGTCAAAGCTCTCAATCAACCGTTTGATCCGATCGCCAGCTTGAGCCCCCGTTCCTTGTGCGGCGGTGAAGGCGAGCGCGCCCGGCTCAAGCTCCGGCACCCTGCGGAATCCTGCCGGCGGCGTCCCGATGGTTCCGACCGAATCGCCGGCGCCGTTCAGGATGGTCGCGGGGTACAGGAGGCCCGCCATCGCGTACACGGAGTCCCCGCCGACCGCAGCGTGCGCCCGTCCCAGACCATTCCAATACGGCATGCTGGCAGCCAGCGTGTTCCAGCTGCTCCAGGTTACGGTGCCGTCGATCAGGCGATGATAGAGACCGTCCATGTCGGCTGCGTACATATCCCGTCCAACCCCGCCGAACACGATGTCGGGCCCAATAGGGAGAACCGTTCCCGGCACATAGTTCTCGACCAGCAACATGCTGTGAGGTGTCAGATCCGGAGCAAGGAACGTGAGCGCCCCACTCTGTGCGCCCGTCACGACGATGCGGCCGTCCGCAAGCTCCGCTACGCTCCGAATCCTTCGGAATTCCCACGGTCCGTCGCCGAAGCGCCCGAACGCGGCTTCCAGCGAACCGTCCTCGCGGTAGGTCCGAACCCGCGGCAGAAACCGGTCTCCGATCACGAAACCGCCGTCCCGCCTCTCGACAAACTCGCCCAGGTCCGCGATGGAATCGGACGGATCCTCTCCCAACTCAATGACGTCCACCAACTCGAAGACGTCTTCGAGGGCCGGCGAGGGCACCTCGGCCTGCTGCCTCTCACAGGAGACGGCGGGAAGCAGAAGGAGGAAAGCCGCAGCCGCCAGTCGACGGGACGGGAGATTGTCCATCAGTCGGCCTCCCTCTCTCGGATGCCTGGCCTTTGACGGCGGATTGGTGGCCTCTCGCCTCCTCATCTCTCCGTCAACAGCCGCAGCTTCGCGATCCGCCAGGGCGGGAAATGCTCATCCAGCAGGAGGTACAGAAACCGGCCTCCGCCCAGCACCCTGGATCCCTCCGGAAGCGGCACATCTTCATAGAGCTTTACGCCGCTGTGCCGGTCGTAGACCTCTAGCGACGTGTGCACGATCTCAAAGGGAGGCATTGCCCGCTCGGGGTTGTGCCTGGCTTGAGTGAGGATCAAGTGCCGGCCGACCGCGTCCATGCGGTGAATGATGTCGAAGCTTGCGAGAAGCCCGGGCAGCGTGGTGCCGTAGCTTCCGAGATCGGCCAACATGCCCGATTCCAATACCTCAATCGGTCGGAACGAAGCGGAGCGGGTTCCGAACGTGCCCACGGTCTCGCCCGCCCCGTCGAGAACCGTAATCGGATACCTGACCCCGGACATGACAAAGATCGAGTCACCGCTCACCGCGATCGGGAAATTCGAGAATGAGCCCCAATAGGGTCTCTCGAAGGGGGAGAAGGGGAGTTCGTAGCTGCTCCACACCAACTCCGGCGGGATCACGCGGTGAAGGAGCGGTGGATGGCCGAAGCGGCGTTCCTCAGGGTCTCCCGTATTCATCCGCACAAGCAAGTCGGATCCGAGGGCAAGGACATCCATGGCAGCCGTCGGCAACGCGACCATGGTATCGGGAGCGAGGGCACGGGTCAGATAGGTGAGATGGAACGAACGGGAACCCGCGACCACGATCCTCCCTGAAGGTGCTTCCGCCACCGCCCTGATCCGCTGAAACTCGAAGGGAGCGTCTCCGAACCGGCCGAAGGCTGCCTCCAGCCGCCCTTCCTCGTCGTAGGTCCGCACCCGCGGCAGATGCAGGTCGCCGATGACGTAGCCGCCGGCCCGCCGTTCGACGAAGTCTCCGATTTCGGCAATCGAGTCGGCGGGGTCTTCGCCGAGCTGGATCACGGCCTCGACGGCAAACACCTCTTCGAGGCTCGCGACGATGGCGGCCGAAGGGGGACCGTCCGCCTCCCCGCACGCGCATAGAAGCAGGACCGCCTGGATTGCCACTGACGCGGGCATTGCGCGCGAACAACCCTGGCCACTGACCCTCTTCGACACGTGCGATAACCCTCCTTCCATCTCGACAAGGTCGATCCTAAGGAAAGCAACCGGAATGCGCGAATCCGCGTTGCCAGGGAGCGTTTCCGGTTCGCACGGGCATCAACGCCTGGTGGACTGGCGGGGGCGTGGGCTCCGGGTGTAGCGTCAGGATCCGCGTCCTGAGTCGCTCCGGTCCACCGTGCCTGACTCAAACGATGGAGGACAACGATGTCGGCCCATCCCTGTTCGCTTCGAGTCCTCGTCGCTTCGGTGGCGCTCATCGTCGCAACGATTCCGGCCTGCGTCCCGGAAGCATCGCCGGAACCCACCATCGCCGTTGACAGTGCAGGCGTGCGAATCGTCACCAGCGATCCTTCGGGCTCCGATGCGACCTGTTCCATCAGCGAAGAACCCGTCCTGGTCATCGGCGCGGACGAGGAGGTCGAAAACCAGTGGTTTTCCTCGATCCGAGGCATGGGGCGGCTGTCCGACGGATCGATCGCGGCGATCGACCGGTCGTCGGCTGAAGTCCGCATCTATGACGAGACCGGCAGGCACCTGCGGTCGATGGGCCGGTACGGCGAAGGGCCCGGCGAGTTCTCGAATCCCTTTATCCTCTGGATCACCGCTGACGACACGCTGTGGGTGGGCGACTATTACCCGTGGCGCTACAACCTCTTCACGGCCGACGGTGATTTCGTGCGGCGGGTCAACCTCACGTCGGGCTTTGTGAACAACCCCGACGGCGGGGGAGTGCTCGACAACGGATACTCGGTGAATCCGAGATCAAAGAGGGCGAATCGTGCCGATTTCACGGATCCGGACACGCTGATCGTGGAGGTCAACGACCCCGGCGGACAGCTGGTCGGCAGCATCGACCGGATGCCCGGGCGAATTCGAGGATTCGTCAGCGAGGCTCCGAATCTGGGGCTGTTCCCCCTCTTCCAGTCGTTTCCACAGGTTGATGCAAGGGGCTCCACCGTCGTGCTGGCGCACGGAAGAGACACCGAGATTCGCGTTCTGGACGACGAATTCGACTTGCGGACGATCATCCGCTGGTACGAACCGGATCGCGAGGTAACGGCCGCGGACGTGAGCGCCTGGCGCGAGGACTACATCGAGAGCCGCACCCAACCGGGCTCTCGCGAATGGGATGTGTTTGACGAGGCGACGATCAGCGGGGAGCGTCCCGCGGCCGACCTCTTTCCGGCCATCTCCACCGTGATGATCGGGCGCGACGGCCGCATCTGGGTGCGCCAGTACGACCGGCCCCGGGAAGACCGCGGATGGCTGGCCTTCGGCTCCGACGGCCGGTTCCTCTGCCACATGGCTCAACTGCCCGGCGAGGTGCGGGAATTCGGCGCCGACTACGTCCTGTTGCTCAGCGAAACCGAACTCGGGATACAGACCGTGCAGATGTACCGCCTGGATCACCCGGAGTTGGGGGAGTCACCTCTGTAGACCGTGGTCGTGCCTGATTTGTGGCATTAGTTGACACAGATCGATGTGCGAGCGCACTTTCGCCAACTTGCCGATGCCGCTCTCAGCGAAGTCGCGGAGGACCGCCATGTAGATGGACCCACAGCCATGCAGCGGCTGAGGGAGCGCATCGAGCGAGTCGGGACAAGCCAGCCGGCATCCGCTGAAGGAGATCCAGTGACCCGCTACGACGCATACGACCCCTTCGCGCGCGTCTACGATCAGCACTGGGGTTTCTTCGCGGCCAAGGCGTACCCGATCCTCGAACACCTTGTTCTGGGGAATCTTCGGCCTGGATGCGCCGTCCTGGATCTCTGCTGCGGCACCGGACAGCTTGCCGCCGAGCTTTCGCAGCGAGGCTACCGCACAATGGGTCTGGATGGCTCGGAAGCGATGATCGAGATCGCGAGGACGAACGCCCCGGACGCGGATTTCGTCGTCCAGGATGCCCGCAACATCGTCCTGCCCGTCAGGTTCTCGGCGGTTTTCTCGACCTTCGACAGCCTGAACCACGTCATGGAGTTGGACCAACTGGAACAGGTGTTTCGCAGTGTATTCGCCGTCCTGGAAGAGGGCGGCTACTTCGTGTTCGACCTCAACATGGCAGAGGGCTTCCGGTCCAGGTGGCGCGGCTCGTTCGAATTCGTCGAGGACGATCACGTCTGCGCGGTTCGATCTTCACATGACGCGAACGAGAAGACCGGACGGCTGGATGTCACTCTGTTCGAGTTGAAGGATGCCGGCTGGGTGCGGACCGATTTCCCTCTGATTCAGCGCTGGTACGAAGAGGGTGAAATCAGGGACCTCCTGCGAAAGGTCGGATTCGGAGAACTGCAGTCCCTGGATGAGAGCGAACCCATCCTGGAGGGCTCGATGCACGAAGGCAGGATGTTCTTCGTCGCCAGAAAGGGCGCCGCCCACTAGCCCCTCGACGAGCGGCGCCGCTCAGCCCCCACCCCTGCCAAGCACCACCGCAATCAGCGCGCCGGCCGTCCCGTTGTTCACGACCCCGATCAGGGTGTGCCCGCCGACTGTCGCGAGCGTCTGCACGTCGTCCATGGTGGCGTAGCCCATCAGCGCCATGCCCAGGCCCAGCAGAGCCCCGAACACGGCCCCGGCCTGGAAACCTTCCCAGCCGCTGACGACACCCCTCCAACTCAGGACGAGGGTCAGGACCGCGGCGTAGAGGAGTTGGCCCAGGCCCAGCGCCCACCAGATGGGGATCGCCCTCGAAACCTCGTTGGCGAAGAAATCCTCCAGAAGTCCGTAAAGGACGCCGCCTACCACGAAGAGCGTGACGGCCCCCGCGACCGTTGCCAGCAGAAAGCCTCTGGTCACGCTGTCGGGCTCATGGTCACGCGATGATGTCGTGAATCACCTCGCCCGCCACATCCGTCAGCCGGAAATCACGCCCGCTGTAGTTGTAGGTCAGCTTCTCGTGGTCGATGCCCATCAGGTAGAGGATGGTCGCGTGCAGGTCGTGGATGTGGACCGGGTTCTCGACGGCCTTGAAGCCGAAGTCGTCGGTGGCGCCGTAGGTCATGCCGCCCTTGATGCCGCCGCCGGCCAGCCAGATGCTGAAGCCGAACGGGTTGTGGTCACGGCCGTTGACCACGCGTCCGCCGGCGCCTCCGCCCCCCGTCTCAAGCACGGGCGTGCGTCCGAACTCGGTGCCGCACACCACCAGGGTGTCGTCGAAGAGGCCCCGTGACTTGAGGTCCTTGATCACCGCGGCGAAGGGCTGGTCGGAGTCACGGGCGTTCTTGCGGTGCTGGAAGATGTCGGTGTGGGCATCCCAGGGATCGCCCTTCGCGTAATAGACCTGCACGATGCGCACGCCACGCTCGATCAGCCGCACCGCCATCAGGCATCCGCGTGCGGTGCTTCCGGGGCCGTACAGCTTCTGGGTCGCCTCGCTCTCGCCGCGGATGTCGAACACGTCCGGGGCCTCGGTCTGCATGCGGTAGGCGGTCTCCATCACCTGGATCGCGCCCTCGATCTGCGGATCCTCCTCCTCCAGGCGCTGCATGTGCAGCCGGTTCAGCTTCTCGATCAGGTCCACCTCGCGGCGCTGGCCGTCGCCGTTCCTCTCCTCGCCGCGGATGTTGGGGATCAGGCGCTCCGGGTCGAAGTCGTCCTCGATCCTCGGCACCTTGTCGGAGATGTAGGTGCCCTGGTGGATGGGCGGGAGGAAGGCGTTGCTCCAGAGCGGCGGGCCGACGACGGTGGGCTGGTCCGGGCAGAGCACCACGAACCCGGGAAGGTTGCGGTTCTCGGTTCCGAGCCCGTACGTGAGCCACGATCCCAGCGAGGGCCGGCCCGGCTGGATGTGCCCCGTGTTCATCATGAGCAGCGAGGGCTCGTGGTTCGGGATCTCGGTGTGCATCGAGCGGATCACGCAGATGTCGTCCGCGCACTCGCCCACGTGCGGGAAGAGCTCGCTGACCTCGATCCCCGACTGCCCGTAGCGCTTGAAGCTGAAGGGCGACTTCATGAGCGCGCCGGTGCGCCGCTCGGTCTTGATCTCGCCGGTCGGCAGGGGCTGCCCGTGATACTTCTCGAGCATCGGCTTGGGATCGAAGGTGTCGACCTGCGACACGCCCCCGTTCATGAACAGGAAGATGACGTTCTTCGCGCGCGGCTCGAAATCGGGCCTGGGCAGCGGCGTGCCCATCGACGACACGAGCCCGTTCGAGGCCTCGAGCATCGACGTCCCCACGAGGCTCGCGAACGCCATCATGCCGAAGCCCGCGCCCATGGTCTTCAGGGCTTCGCGCCGCGTGCGCGGCTCCCCGTGGATCATGCCGCAGCCGTGGTGATCGTGATGATGGTCAGACATCAGTCCACAAACCTGAATTCCGCGACGCTGAACAGCGCTCGCGCGTACTGGATCCACGCCTGCATGGAGGCGCGATGCTCGGGGGTGTCGGGTGCGGCGTCGGGCGAGGCGTCCTCGCCCGCATCGCCCTCGTCCCGGGCATCTTCATCCTCATTCGCCCCTGCACCCTCCCTGGCCTCGTCAACCTCCGCAGCTCCCGCATCCGCCTCCGATGCATCTGCTTCGGCTTCGTCACCGGACTCATCTTCGAGCTTCGCCAGCTCTTCCGCCAGGAACGCGGTCCGGCGCTCTTCGAGGAACTCGATGCCCGCGGCGATCTCGGGCTCGGTGACATCCCGCGAATAGAGCAGCGGATATGCGGCTTCGATCATCTCACGATCGCGGAAGATGACGGAGGCATCGTCGGTATCGTCGCCCTCTGCCGCGCCGTTGGCGTGGTCGCCGTTGGCGCCGTTCCCGTTGCTGCCATTGCCCGAACGCCCGTTCCCTTCCTCCCCATCCTCCGCAACCAGCTCGGCGTCAGCCGTCTCCTCCAGCAGTCTCTTCACGAACAGGTCCGCCTGCCTCCGCACGAACGGGCTGTTCATGAAGTAGAGGCTCTGGCCGGGGACGTTGGTGGTGTAGCGGCGCTCCGCGGACAGGCTCGGGTTGGGGAAGTCGAAGGTCTGCAGGAACTCGTCGACCTGGAAGCGGCTCACCTCGCCGTAGATGGTGCGGCGATTGTTCTGCTCGTCGCGCAGGCTCTTCGAAGGCCCGCCGACGGTCGCGTCCAGATCGCCGGACACGGAGAGGATCGCGTCGCGTATGCTCTCGGCGTCGAGGCGGCGGCGGTCCGCCCGCCAGTAGTAGCGGTTCGCCCCGTCGATCTGCTCGTTGCCCGCGTTGCGGCCGCTCGCCAACTGATACGTCGCCGACAGCATAATGTCGCGGTGCAATTGCTTGATCGACATGCCGCTTTCGACGAAGCGCGACGCCAGGTACTCCAGCAGCTCGGGGTTCGTGGGCCGCTCTCCCATCACCCCGAAATTGCTGGGCGTGTCGACGATGCCCGTGCCCATGTGCCAGCGCCATACGCGGTTCACGATCACGCGGGCGGTGATCGGGTGCGCGGCGATGGCTTCAGCGAGCTGCAGCCGGCCGCTTCCCTCGGCGTACGGCTCGGCGCCCTCCTCGTCCAGCACGGTCAGGAAGCCGCGCGGCACCGCTTCGCCGAGGTTCGTGGGGCTGCCGCGGATGTGGAGCGCGATGTCGGTCAGGTCCTCGGGCTCCCTGTCGGCCACGCCCATGGCGAAGGGCAGATCGGGGAGCTCCTCCTCCAGCTCCTCGATGCGCTCGCGCATGGCCGAGATGTGATCCATCGCCACGCGCCCGAGCTGCCGCTCGAGCCCCCATCCGCGGAACCGGAACAGCCCCGGCGCGGGGAAGAAGGTGTCCAACTGGTTGTCGAGGTCGCTGCGGAAGATGTCGGAGTAAAGGTTGAAGCGCTCGCGCTCCATGGTCTCGAGCTCGAGCTGGTGCTGGTCGAAGAAGCTCTCGAAGCCGTTGGGCATCGGCGTCGACTTCACTTCCTCGAGCGGCATGCCTTTGGCGATGATGCGCTGGTTGCGCTCCTCGAGCTTCTCCTGCTCGGCGACCACTTCGAGCACCAGGCGCTGGAAGGCGTCCGCGAGTCCCTGGGCTTCGTCCTCCTCGGCGTCGCCGCGCGCGATCATCTCCTGCCAGTCGACGAGATACGGATAGTGCCTCGGTTCCTTGCCCAGGAAGCGGATCCAGCGCTGCAGCGTCTCGAGGTCGACCTTGGCCTGCGACGCGGCCCGCTCGGCCGGAAGCTGCGGCCTGCCGGTCACCTGCCACGCGGCCATCATGTAGCGCGAGACCTGGAGCGAGAGAACGCGCGTCAACTGTTCGCCCTCGGTGCTCAGGTACTCGTTGAGACTCGTCCGGAGGCCGTCTATGAACTCCTTTTCCTTCTCGTAGGCCTCGGCTTCGTCTTTTTCCGCAATCGGATATTCGTGATAGTCGGAGTTGCTGAAGATGCCCGCGAGGGCATAGTAGTCGTGCGTGCCGATGGGGTCGTACTTGTGGTCGTGGCAGCGGGCGCAGCCGACCGTGAGCCCCAGGAACCCGCGCGTGGTCACGTCGACCCGGTCATGGCGCTCGTCCGCGCGCGCCACCGGCGGATCGGCGATGTCGTAGTACCAGGGGCCGCCCCCCAGGAAGCCCAGCGCCGGGATGGCGCGCTCGCGCTCGGCCTCCTCCAGCAGGTCGCCGGCGATCTGCGCCTTGACGAAGAGGTCGTAGGGCATGTCGCGGTTGAAGGCTTCGACCACCCAGTCGCGCTGGATGTAGGCGTTGGGGTAGCGCTCGCGTCCCGAACCGCCCGGTGCGAGCCCGCGGGTGTCGTCCTCGCCGAAGCGGGCCACGTCCAGCCAGTGCCGGCCCCAGCGCTCGCCGTAGTGGGGAGAGGCCAGCAGCCGGTCGACGACCTTCTCGAACGCGTCGGGCGAAGTGTCGCTGACGAAGGCCTCGACATCCTCGGGGGTCGGAGGCAGGCCGGTCAGGCCGAAGGTGGCGCGCCGGATGAGCTGGCGGCGGCCTGCAGCACCCAGCGGTTCGAGCCCCTGCTCCTCGATCTTCGCGAGCACGAAGCGGTCGATGTCGGTGTGGGCCCAGCCGGCGCGTTCGGGCTCCGGGATGGCGGGATCGGCCAGCGGCCGGAACGACCAGAAGTCGCGTTCGGCGGCGGTGACTCCGCGCCTGGGGATCGCCAGCGGCGCCGTGATCTCGGCCCACTCCGCCCCGGCCTGGATCCAGTCGATGAAGCCCTGGATCTCCGTGTCGGGCAGCTGGTCCGCGTTGCGCGGCATCTGCAGGTCCTCGTCAACATGCCGGAGCGCGGCGATGATGAGGCTCTGCTCGGGGTTGCCGGGGATGATCGCGGGGCCGCGACTGCCTCCCTGAAGCATCCGCTCCCTGGAATCGAGCCGCAGGCCGCTCCGTTCATCGTCGGTGTGACAGGAGAAACAGCTGCGTTCGAGGACGGGGCGGACCCGGTCGACGAAGAGGCGCGCGCCGGGCGAGAGGCCCTCATCGGCGAGGGCCAGCACTGCCCCCTCCGTGCCTTCCGCCCCCTCCGCCACTGCGGGCCAGGGCGCATCCATGCGAATCCACTCGATGAGCCCCTCGATCTGCTGCGGCGTGAGCGGATCCTCGTCGCGAGGCATCTCCTGCCCCTCGATCTCGTGACGCACCGTCTGGATGAGCAGGCTCCCGTCGGGATCCCCCGGGATGATCGCGGGACCGGAATCACCCCCGCGCATCATCGCCTCGCGCGAGTTGAGGCGCAGATTCCCGCGGCGCAACCGCCCGTGGCAGTCCATGCAGCTTTCGGCCAGCACCGGCCGCACACGGTTCTCGAAGAACTCTTCGGGGGATTGCGCGGAGGCGGGAACGGCGAACAGCAGCGCGGCCAGCCCGGCGAACAGCAGCGCGCCGAAGAAACCGGAAATGCCGAGGCTGACGTTTGGCCTCATCGCGCGGACTCCGTCGACTCCTGATGCGTACCTGACGAAACGGGATACCAGTCTGTCATAATGCGACGGAGATGCAACGGACGCAACGCGCACGCGCGTGTCACAGGCGCAGGGAGCGCACGGCGGGCCCCTCCGGGCGAGTGATGAGGAAGGACACCAGCTTCTCAAGCGATCGCGCGGGAACGCGCGGTCACGGCTGCGAGCCACTCGGCTCTGACGACGGGTGCAGTTCATACTCCACGACCCGCTCGACTTCGAGTTCATCCATGTGTACCGCGAGCAGATAATCGGCACCGAACTCGTAGACCGTCAGCGACGTGTCCATTGTGAGGTGGCACTGGAACTCGCCGCCGGACCCGAATGCCATCCAGCGGACGTCGTCGCCGGGCCTGCGGTATCGTCTGACCCACAGCCGGCCATCGCGGCCAAGCATGAGCCCTTCCGTGGCGGGAAACAGGTCGGCCGTTGGACGCCTGTCGCTCACCAGGGACTCGTCGGCGGCGCTCCAGTTCTCGCTGCCGCGTCCGCCACGCCTTTCCACCAGGGCATCTCGATACCCCCGTATGTGGGCGGCGGTCACCTCCCGGTCCGGATCCGACCAGCGAACGATGCGGCGCAGCGTGAAATCCCCATCCAGGATCTGCACTTCGGGCTCTCGCGCTGTGGAGATGGCGATCGTCGCACCCGCGGCGACGATGGACGGAGTCGGGTCGAAGAGCGTGGACATGATTACGCCGGCTCCCTCCCACGTGCCCCGTCGGACGCCATCCAGCCTTAAGAGTTCGCGCATCAGCGTGCCATCCACGTCATGCGCCTCGACAGACCAGGGCTCGGGCTGCCGGAAATCGTTTGTCGGACCCAAAAAGGGACGTTGCACGTTCACCGAGACGCCGTTGGCGAGGACTCCGCCGCCCCGCGAAGCGTTCAGGTAGGGAGGATCGAGGTCTACGGTCCGGATGAAGGCCCCGCGAGCGGAGTAGATGTGGTAGCGCCACGGGCGGTAGTCGCCAACCCACAGCGTGTCCCCCGGGAGAACCCATATGAAGCGGCCGATGCGAAACTCGCCGGGGCCGTCCCCGTGGCCTCCCATGGAGCGCAGGTGCGTCCCCGCGCGGGTGAAGATTCGGATCTCTCCAGAGCTGTTGTTCAGGACGGCCAGACTCCCGTCGGAGAGCCGGTTTGCTCCCCGGACGAAAAAGAGCATGAAAGCCTCGTCGCCCTCGACGGTGCCCAGGGACAGGGTCGGCCGGTCGGCCAGCCCGCACCGTCGATCCGAGCCCAACGCATCACTGGTGACGATCTCGATCCCGGCGCTGTCAACGACGAGGGCCGCGGAAGACCTCGGCGGCGCGTCCCCGGCACACGCGGCGTGCGCGAGCACGGCGAAGCAGACGACCAATGCCCGCGGAGCAAACCGGAGTTGCAGCATGTGTCTCATGGACGCCTCTCTTTGCCGCCCTCCCCATGTACACCACCCGCACGCCGCTCCTCCAGCCAGCGCTTCTCCAGCCGGCGGAAGGTTGCGGTGAGCTCCGACCGCATCCGGGCGAAGCGTCTGCGGAGATCGGGTCGGCCCTGCAGCCTGAGGAACAGGGACGTGTCTTCAGCGACCTCGCGAGCCAGTTCCACCCAGAACATGGCGACGAAGCCGCATATCGGAACCAGCAGCGCGGCGGCCAGGGCGACCGGCGTCCCCCCTGCCAGGTAGCCCATGAAGACCCACAGAACCCAGGCTGTGGACACCGCCGCCAGGAGCGTCAGCAACTTGATCGTCGCCGTGACCTCGAATTCTGGTCGCATGCGCCGCACGACGAAACCGGAAAACCGGGTCACCGGCGTCCAGAGCAGGAGTCCCGCCACCGCGAGGGGGAGGCCCAGCACCAGCAGGGTCCCCCGCACGAGGACGTATTGCACCACCGGGAGGAGGCTGTAGCGGGGCGGCACGTCTCCCTCCCCCGCGCGGAGTTCGGCGTTGAGCGCGGCGTACCGCTCCACTTTGTCGGTCAGCCGGCGATGCTCGCCCGGATCCGCCCTTCTGACCCAGTCGAGCCCCTTCGCGAAGCGCTGCAGGCGGGGGAAACGGGTTCCCAAGCGTTCGCGCCTGCGCCACGGCACCCGGCGCGACTGGCGCACGTAGAGCTGCTCTGACACCTCCACGAGCGTCCGGTCGCGGTGGTGGTCGAAGTTGAGCGTCTGGCGCCGGATCCCCTTCGCGATGCGCGCGGTGAGCCTCTGCGCCGCGGCGACGGGGTCTGCCCGGTACTCCTCCTTCAGGTCGGTACACTCGACCGCCTCCGCGAAGCGCACGGTCACCGCCGTCCGCGCCAGCTCCTTGCGCGAGTAGGTGATTCCCACGGGGACGATCGACACGCCGAGCCGCCAATCGGCGCTCTCCTCCGCCTGCAGCGCGATGCGCGCGGCGCCCGTGCGAAACTCGGCCAGCCGGGTCTGTGAGTGGCTTTTTCCCTCCGGAAAGATCTGGAGCGCGCCCCCGCCCCGGAGCACGTCGATCGCCGCGCTGAACATCTCCTCGTTGCGGTGCATCTCGTCTGGATCGTCCTGCCTGCGGTAGACGGGAATTGCTCCGAGAGCCCGCAGGGCCGGTCCCAGCAGTCGACGATCGAATAGCGGAGCCCGGCCCAGGGGGCGCGTGATGCGCTCGCTGCAGCGGAAGATCAGCAGCGGGTCGACGAGGCTGTTGGGGTGGTTGGCCGCCACGATCACGGGGCCGTCGGGCAGGGGCGGCCCGTGCCGGTCGACGCGGTAGAAGACCGCCGCCGCCGAACCGGTCAGGCCGGCAATCAGCCTCGGTATTCGATCCAAGGTGCTCCCCCCGGTGGTCCCGGAATCGCAGAGGTACCGCGCTTCGCCGCCAGCCCGCTCTTCGCGGCACCCGATCCCCTGGCTTCCCCAGCCGCACTTTGCCACGGAAGATCATATTGGCAGGCGCGGGCGTTCATGACCACCGAACGCTCCTGGCGAGGACGTGACCGGGCGTTTCGCCGCGCTGGCGGGGCAAGAGGGCAGGTTATACTCTGCCGGGCCTTTCCGCATCCCAGCGCGACCCTCCAACCTGTGAGACATCATGACTGAAACGCCGAACGGACGGTTCTGCTGGGGCGAACTGCTCACGACGGACCCGGAGGCCGCCGCGGACTTCTATGCCGCCGTCATCGGCTGGGGGACGAGGGAGTGGGAGGGGAGCGAGACGCCCTACTCGGTGTGGATGAACGGTGAGATGCCGGTCGGGGGCTTCATGCGGCTTCCACCGGAGGTTGCCGCAACCGGAGCGCCGCCGCACTGGCTTGCATACGTCTCGACCCCGGATGCCGAAGCGTGCGCCGTGAAGGCCGAAAACCTGGGAGGCAAACTGCTGAACCTGTTCGACATTCCCGAGGTGGGGCGCATGGCCATCATCGCCGACCCCCAGGGAGCCGTGATCACTGCGTACCAGCCGTCGGACGCGACGCCTGGGCACGACGGCCCGGCTTCCATCGGCGAGTTTTCCTGGCACGAACTCGCCACCACGGACTGGGAGGCGGCGTGGGCGTTCTACTCGGAGCTGTTCGGCTGG
This sequence comes from Gammaproteobacteria bacterium, assembly GCA_028819075.1. Classification (NCBI taxonomy): domain Bacteria; kingdom Pseudomonadati; phylum Pseudomonadota; class Gammaproteobacteria; species Gammaproteobacteria bacterium. Next base: position 14,692 of record JAPPMM010000054.1, on the reverse strand, counting down.
CGCGAGGCCAGCCGCGAGGACATGGGCGAGGCGGGCACCTATCTGGAGTTTCACCGCGGCGCGCATCCGCTGGGAGGCATCTTCAACCGTCCTCCGGAGATGCCGGTGTCGGCCTGGCTTCCCTACATTCGCGTGCCGGACGCGCAGGTCACGGCCGAGAGGGTGGTCAAGCGGGGTGGAACGATCCTGAACGGGCCGATGGAGGTGCCTGGCGGAGACCTCATCGCCCATTGCAAGGACCCGCAGGGAGCCATCTTCGCGTTTCACGCTACGAAGGCGGAATAGGAGGCGGCGGAGAGCGCTTCCGCGCCTTCCCCTTCAGAAGGACACGGTCGCGGTCATGGACACCGTTCGCGGCGCGCCCAGCCAGGCCGCGTTCTCGGTGATGGCCGACAGATAGGCCGCGCCGCCCAGGTTGGTCGCAACGATCGAGAACTCGGTCGAGCGGAGCAGCTCACTCAGGGCCTCGCCCCTCAGGGTGACGTAGGCGTCCGCCGTCCAGTAGGCGTCGGCGTACCAGTCCGCGGTCAGGCTGACCCGGCGGGACGACGTGTACTTTGCGGAAAGCCCGCCGCCGAGCGGCCCGTTGCGGTCGAGTGAGATGACCCAGAGCCGGGCCGGCACGCCTGTCACGTCGGCTCCGGCCACGATGCCCTGGCTTTCGTCGACGAGCGGATCACCGGACCCGATGTACTCCGAGTTGTTGAACGTGAAGGCCGTGTAGAACGACGTTTGCCCCGACAACGGCACCGTGGCGGCCACCTCGAGGCCGCTTGTTTCGATGCCGCCCGCGTTGAAGTAGGCCCCGCCTCCCGGAATGAGGTAGTTGGGACCGGCGGGGGTTTGCGGTCCGAGGTAGAAGATCCGGTTCGTGAAATCGATGGAGTACCACGCAGCGCTCAACGCAACCCGTTCTCCCGCATACTGAATCCCGACATCGATGTTCGATGCGGTCTCGGGCTCGAGGAGCTCCAGGCTCCGGCCCGGGACTTCCAGCAGCGTGCTGCCGATCGCCCTGAAGTTCTCGGAATAGCCTGCGAACAGGTCGAGGCCTTCGACCGGCGTCTCGTAAGTGACGCCGCCCTGGAAGAGCAGCTGCGAATCGGAACCGATGTCGAGCGATGGATCGGCATGGAACTGGTCTTCGCGCGACACGCCGATCAGGAACTGCTTGACGCCGCCGCTCAGGGCGAACCGGCCCACGTAGAGCGTCTCCTCCAGGTACCACTTGAAGATGTTCTGCGGGAAATCCCACTCGTACTGGTGCCAGTAGGCCTGATAGTCCCACTTGAAGCTGAGCGTGGGATCGAGCATGCGGTGCCAGTCCCGGCCCAGGTGGCGCCGCGAGCCCTCATACCAGATGCCGGCCCGGAGCGCGCTGCCGGCGCTGCCCAGGGTGGCGGACCACTCCTCGTCGAGGGTCAGGCCGTAGCGGTCCTTGCCGTAGTGGCTGTGGCGGTACGACTGCACCGCCGTGGCGCCCGGATGGCATGCCGGGTCGACCTCCGGCCCGCCCGAACCGTAGTAGTTGAAGATGTAGGACGACGTGCACCCGGGGGTCGGTCCGACCGCGACGCCGTTGGCGTCCACGAAGCGGATGATGCCGAGCTGCGTGCCGCCTCTGACGGGTGGATTCCCTGCGAGCTCCGACTCCGGTCCGCCGTGGTCATCGATGACGTCGACGATGTAGGGGGGCAGCCAGTCGCCGCGGCCCCCGGTGCGATGGTAGTAGACGCCCGCGCTCAGCGAACCGAGTTCGCTCTGCGCCCAGTCGGCTCTGACGTAGGCGAAGGTGTTCTGGCGGCGGGTCTGCCACCCGGGCCGGTAGAACTGGTTCAGGTAGGGCACGCCGGGCCAGTCGCCGACCAGCCGGTCCCAGCGCGGATCGGCCCTGAAGTCGGCGTCGCTGTAGAGCCGCTGGTAGACGTCCTCGTGGATGTCGTCGTAGGAGAGATAGCCGGTCAGGTCGAGGCGGCCGTGCGACGAAACCAGCTTGGCGGCGATGTGCTCCCGCTCGTTCCTCGCGGAGCCCTCCATCCAGTCGGTCGCCTCCTGGCGTACCCCGGCGATCCAGGCGCGCGTCTCCCCGCCGAACAGCGGTCCGGTGTCGACCCGCATGGAGAACCGCTCGCCGCCGTTTTCGCCGATCGTGGCGGACGCGGTGTAGGCACGCTCCGCCGCCGGATCGTCCGTGAGGTAGTTGAACGTGCCGCCCAGCGCCTCGACGGACCGCGAGGCGATGTCGGCCGTGCCCTGTGAAACCTCGACGCTCGCGAGGTTCATCGGGTCGACGAAGCGGTTGGCCTTGGCGCCGCTCCAGTAGTCGGAGGTGCCGTTCGGAAAGCCGTCGATGGTGGTGCCGATCTGGACATCGTTGATCGTTACCTGGAAGCCGCGCACGGCCACGTTGCTCGACCAGTCGTCGAAGCCGTACGCGTCCCCCTCCTGGACCGAGACACCGGGAAGGTTGTCCACCACCGCCGTCACGTTGGTGATCTTCGACTGCTGCCGGATCATCGACTCGGGGACGAAGTTGCGGGCGAAGATCCGGGGCTCCTCGGCGACGACGCTGAGCGTGTCGAGCACATAGGCGATCTGCAGAGTCAGCTGGACGGCTTCCGTGGCGCCCGCCGCGAGCGTGACCTGAAGCTCGGCCGTCTGGAAACCGGGGAGCATCGCCGTGACGACGTAGTCGCCGGCGGCCAGATCCGCGAACCGGAAGGAGCCGTCCGCGCCCGTGACGCTCTCCTGGCTCACGGCAGCGCCGGTTACCGTCACGAGCGCACCGGACATCGGAAAGCCGTTCGTGCCGATGGTCGTGCCTTCGATGGCACCCGTGGTCTGGGCGGTTGCCGGCGCCGGAGCTGACAACGAGAGCAAGAAGGCGGCGATTGCCAGAGACAAGCAGCGACTTGAGAGGGGGTCCAGGGGCGTCACCCGCTCATTCCTCCTTCCCGGTTCCCGGTCAGGACCAGGTCCAACAGCGAGGTCAGCGCCGTTGCTCCAACTCGGGTGAAGCCTTACGGGACTGCGGCCATGTGATCGGATCTGTCGCTCAAAATACCGAATTTGTCACCGTCGCGCGCCTCCACTTGGAGGACGGCCTCTTCCGCCACTCTCGGGCTCAGGACGCTCCCTGGCCGGGATGGAAGATCTGCGTGCGCGTCCGTCCTCCGGACACAGCCCTCGCGTCAATGACCGATGGCCTCGCGTCCAGCGGAATGCGGGCCCGCCAGAGGTATTCGCCGTACCAGCGCATCGCTACCGTCCCTTCGCCGTCTGCGGATTCCCACGTCACTTCGACGGATTCCCACTCCGCCGCGAGCAGCGGGCTCTTGCGCTCGTGGATGCGGATCATGACCAGGGCGCTGTCGGCGTCCGGCACGGTCAGCGGCTGACCCACGACGGGAATCGCGTTGTAGGCGTCGAGCCCCCGCCCCAGGAAGATGCGCTCCTGTATGGCCGTGGGGTGCTCGCCCTGGGACTGCACCACGTCGATGCGGCCGTCGCCGTCCAGGTCGGCGATGGCCATGCCGAGCGTGCCGGGTGTTTCCGCGCCGGTGAACACGTCGGTCGCCACGCGCAGCCGGCCGGTTCCATCGTTGATCAGCAGGCGGTCGGGCCCGCTCAGCGAGCCGATCAGGAAGTCGACGTCGTAGTCGGAATCGAAGTCCAGGAAGGCGACCACGTTGTCGTCCTCCCCGATGTTCTCCGAGGTGGGCCACCAGGCGTCCGTGGCGTCCACGAATCGGCCTTCGCGGTCGTTGCGGAAGACGTGTTCGCGGCGGCGCGAGCCGCGTTCTCCGACGATTTCCCCGTCGTTGATGGTCACGAGGTCGAGGAAACCGTCGCCGTTGAGGTCCATCGCCTCGAATTCATAGTTGTTGGTGTACTGCGGCAGCCCGCGCGGATCTTCCTCGAAGGTGCCGGCGCCGTCGTTGCGGAAGAGCAGGCTGCCCGCGCAGCGCTTGCACGACACCAGCACGTCCAGGTCGAAGTCGTTGTCGACGTCCACCAGCTCGAGGTCCCACGAGAAGCGGACCAGGGTCACGGGCATGCGGCCCTCGGTGGCGTCGGTGAAGCGGCCCGTGCCGTCGTTCAGCCAGAGGCGCGTGCGGCCGCCCTCGTTGGTCATGTTGTTGCCGGGGCCCCAGTCCGCCAGCACCAGGTCGAGGTCGCCGTCCAGGTCGACGTCCCCGGGCTCGGCATCGCCCAGACTGAGCGGGAGCTGTGGGAGGTGGGTCGCGGTCCGCTCCTCGAAGGCGCCACCCGTCCCCATGTACAGACGGCTCCGGGTCTGGTAGGTCGCCCCGACGAAGATGTCGGTATCCCCGTCGCCGTCGAAGTCGCGCGCTTTGATCACCCGCGCGAGGTCCGGCGTGGCGCCGAACACCCGGCCCGTCACCTCCTCGAAGGGCTGGCCCGGGCCGCGATTGGCGAACGCGCGGTTCAGTTCGGGCTCACCCGGCTCGGAATAGTTGCCCCCGTTCGCGAACAGCAGATCGATCCGCCCGTCCCCGTCGATGTCGGCCAGCTCGACCTTGTTGGTCCACTCGCCGGTGGCGGGCAGGAGTTCGTCGGTGGCGTCGTGCCAGAGGGCGGTGGGGAGGGATGCGCCTTCGGCCGCGGGCGACGGGGAGCCGGTCGCGGAAGTCTCGCGCTGATTGCCCGGCTCCGCGCAGGCGAGAACGATGCTCGCAACGAGCGCGAGGGCTGCCCTCATCTCAATCCATCGACGCCGCCAGCTCGCGCATGGCCTGTGCGAGCCAGCGCTGACGGGGCGCGTCGCCCAGGCGCTCGCCCGCGGTCACCTCGTCGGCGTTGGCGTCCAGGGTGGCCGCGGTCTCCCGCAGTTGAGCAGCCACGTCGGGGCTCGGGGACGACGCGGCGGCCGCAAGCACGTCCCGCGATCGCTGCAGCAGCGAGGGCTGGATGTCGCCGGCGCGCTCAAGCTGGTCGAGGTACGATCCCGCCACGGCGGGGTGGGCGGGCCACGTGAACATCGGCTGCAGCTGGGCATTGAACTCCTCCACCTGCACCATGTTGGCGGCGTCGATCTCGTTTTGGGAAAGATGCTCGCTGGGCGACAGGCGGAAGACGTCGAGGCCGCGGGTGATCTCGGCGCCGTAGATGAAGCTGTTGTTCCAGTAGGTGGACCAGTAGCCGCCGGTGTACATCTCTTCCTCGCTCAGCGGGCCGCGGTCGAAGAAGGCTATCTCGACGGGGTCGGATGCGTCGGTGAAGTCGAGCATCGACAGGCCGCCCTGGTACCAGGCCTGCACCATGATGTCGCGTCCGGGCACCGGGATGACGGCGCCGTTGTGGGCAACGCAGTTCTCCAGCTCGCTCTGCGGCACCGGCAGCTTGTAGTAGCCGGCGAGCTCCATCTGCCCACCGACGATTTCGAAGATGGCGTTCGCGCCCCAGTCGGGCGGATCGGTGGAGCGGCAGCGGGGCTGACCTCCGCCGCCCCACTCGTCGGTGAAGAGGATCTTGGTGCCGTCGTTGTTGAAGGTGGCCGAGTGCCAGTAGGCGAAGTTGGGGTCCACCACCTCGTCCAGGCGCACCGGGTTCACGGGGTCGGAGATGTCGAGCAGGATGCCGTTCCCCGCGCACGCGCCGGCGCCAAGCCCGATCTCCGGGTAGACGGTGATGTCGTGGCACTGGTTGGTGAGGCGGGACTCCTGGGTGCCCTCGCCGTGGTCGCCCCCCTGCCAGAGGCCGCCGTACTCGCCGGTCTCGGGATCGGCGAAGATGCGCGGCATGCTGACGATTTCGGCAGCGGCCGGGTTGGCGAGCGGCACCTGGATCACCTCGATGCGGAAGTACGCGGTGTTGGGGTCCTCCTCCGGGGGCAACCCCGAGCACCCGGGCAGCTCGTCGGCCGGACGCACTCCCGAGGTGCCTGAGACGTAGACGTAGACGTTCTCGTCGTCGTTGGGATCGGTGACCACGGTGTGCGTGTGGGATCCACGGCAGGTCTGCACCGCCGCCACCTGGCGGGGCGCCTCCAGGTTCGACAGGTCGAAGATGCGCACCCCGCGGAAGCGCTCGACGCTGACGCTGTCCTGGATGCCCTCCGTGCCGCAGTCGAGGCGGCCGCGGGTCTCCTGCGCGGACATGAACAGGAGGTCGCCGTAGATGGACACGTCGCCCTGGCCGCCGGGACACACGACCGCCACGTGCAGCTCGATGTTGCCGGGGTCGGAGATGTCGTAGACCTGGAAGCCGTTGTAGTTGCCCTGGAAGAGGTAATTCCCCTGGAAGGCGAGGTCCGTGTTGGAGAAACCGGCGCCCTGGCGTGGCGTCTCCGGGTTGAAGAAGCCTTCCGGACGCGGCGTGGTCGCCACCAGCTCCAGGTTCCAGATGGCGCTCTCGGCGTCCAGCCAGCCGGCCGCCAGGTTCACGCGTGGATCCAGGATGTCCCAGTCGAAGGCGGGAAGGGGGGGCTCGGCCAGCGAGTCGGTGCGCACCTCGGCGAGCTCCTCGGGCCGCGGCTGTCCCGGCGGAACGGCCTGGGCCGCTGCATGCGCCGGCAGCCCCAGCGCCGCAAGCACGATGCCCATCCACAGCGCACGCATCTCCATAGCTCCTCGATCGATCTGAAGCCGCGTCTTCATCATCCCCTTCTCCCTTCTGGTTCCGCGCCGGGCCCGAGTCGGGTGGCGCGGGCGTGAATCACCTCAGCCGCCGCTCTCCAGCAGCGCGCGCATGCGCCGGATCTCCATCTCCTGGTCCGCCTCCACATCCGACGCGAAGTGGTAGATGGCGGACCCCTGTCCCGCGCCCGGGCTCGCGAACAATGCCTCGACCATGACCAGCGCGCCCTCGTGGTGGCTGATCATGAACTCGAGGAAGAGGCGGTCGAATTCGGCGGCGCGCGCCTCTGCCAATTGCGCCATCTGCTCCGGCGTGAGCATCCCCGGCATGAGCTCCATCATGCCGTCGTGTCCGTGGTGCGCCATGCCCGCAGGGGCGTCCTCGCCCCGCTCGCGCAGCCAGCGCTCCATCATCGCGATCTCGCCCTTCTGCGAGATCTCGATACGCAGAGCCAGACGATGCAGCCGCGGGTTGGACGTGCGGTCGCGGAGCAGCTCCACCATGTCCAGCGCCTGGGCGTGATGCGGGATCATCCCGCGCATGAAGCGAAGATCGGCTTCCGTGTGCAGAGGAAGCTCGGTGCCGTCGAGTTCGCCCGGCTCGAGCACGCGCGTGGCCTCACCGGGGGCTCCGGGCTGGACCGTCCGCACGGGGGTCTGCGCGGAGAGGCCGCCGAAGGATGCGGCCAGCGCAGCCCAGTCGCGGCCATTGTCCGCCGCGTCCGGAGCAGCGTCTGCGGTCCCCGCGGCGCCCGTCTCACCGGAAGACGACCCGCCGCCCACGAGCGTGGGCTCGGTCATCGACCCCTCGCCCTCCTCGTAGCCGGCCATTCCGGCCACCCGGCCCCAGCAGTAGACCTCGCCCGCGGCGGTCAGCGCGCAGGTGCCGTAATTGCCCGACGAGATCGACTCGAAGGTGTGCCCCCCCGCGACCGCGACCGGCTCCAGCGCGTTGTCGGTCGAGCCGTCGCCCAGTTGGCCGAAGGTGTTCAGGCCCCAGCAGTACGCCTCGCCATCGTCGTTGAGCGCGCAGGTGTGCACACCGCCGGCGGAGATGGTGGAGAAGTCGTGCCCGCCGGCCACCTCAGTGGGGCCGCCCCGGCGCTCCTCGGTGCCGTCCCCCAACACCCCGTAGTTGTTGTTGCCCCAGCAATACGCGTCGCCGCCACCGGTGACCCCGCAGGTGCGGTTGCTCCCCGCGGAGAGCACGTCGTATCTCGGACCGTCCACCTCGCCCGGCTGCGCCGAGCCCAGGGCGCGGGTGCTGTCGCCCAGTTCGCCCATGTCGTTCGAGCCCCAGCAGGTGGCCCGTCCGTTTCCGGCCAGCGCGCAGGTGTGGTCGACGCCGGCGGTAATCGACTCGAACTCGGTGTCCACCGGAACCCGGACCGGTTCGAGGCTCGGGGTGCCCGCCGTCACGCCCAGTTGCGCCGAGCTGTTCAGCCCCCAGCAGTACGCCTCGCCGTCGCCGGTGAGCGCGCAGGTGTGGTTGGTGCCGGCCGCCACCGCTTCGAAGGTCACATCTCCGGCCGCGCGCACCGGTTCGGCGCGGTTGGTGGTGGAGCCGTCACCCAGCTCGCCGTACCCGTTTCTGCCCCAGCAGTGGACGGCACCGTCGGCCGTCACGCCGCAGGCGTGCCCGTGCCCGACCGAGATCGACTGAAAGCTCAAGCCGCCGGACACCGGGGCCGGCTCGGCGCGGTCGACGGTGCCCCCGTCGCCCAGTTGCCCGTAGGCGTTGGTGCCCCAGCAGCTTGCCGCCCCGCCGCCTCCCAGGGTGCACACATGGCTGAAGCCGGCCGAAACCGCGCCCGCGCTGGCCTGGGCCGGAGGGGGACTGCCCACAAGGGAGAGGGCGGGCGATCCGAGGTACAAGGCGAGAAAAGCCGGGAGAACACTCAGGTGCAGCCGCATGAGGCGCTCCTTGCCGGACGAGGTAACGTCGTGTCCGTGACACTCTTGACCCGAAAAATCGGGACGGCCGGATTCGAACCGGCGACCCCCTGAACCCCATTCAGGTGCGCTACCGGACTGCGCCACGTCCCGAAGAACGCGCAATATAACGAGGGTGCGGCAACGCACAAAGAAGCCCGGCACGGGGGTTGCAACCCGCACAGGCTCCCCTAGACTTCTCGGGGTTCCCGCATTGAATCGGAGGTGAAGAAGTGACCGACGCCGAAAAGAATTTCGACGTGATCGTCATCGGCAGCGGCCCGGGCGGCTACGTCGCGGCCATCCGCGCGGCCCAGCTCGGGCTGAGCGCGGCCTGCGTCGAGTACGAGGAGCTGGGCGGGGTTTGCCTGAACGTGGGCTGCATTCCCACCAAGGCCCTGCTCTCCAGCGCGCTGCTGGTCGGCCAGTTGAAGAAGGCGAAGCAGCACGGCATCATGCTGGGCGAGATGGGGGTGGATCTGGGGCCCGCCCAGAAGCGCAGCCGCAACGTCGCCTCGCGGCTGGTGCGCGGCATCGGCCATCTGTTCAAGAAGAACGGCGTTACCCACATCAAGGGCTACGGCCGGCTGGCCGGAGGAGGCACCGTCGAGGTGCGCGGCGAGGACGGAGAATCGCAGCGCTACCACGGACGCAACGTCATCATCGCCACCGGTTCCCGGCCCCGCGACATCCCCGTCCTCGTCATCGACGGCGAGCGCATCTGGTCGTCCACGCACGCCCTCTTCCAGGCCGACGCCCCCGGGCACCTGGTCATCGTGGGCGCGGGCGCCGTGGGCATCGAGTTCGCGGACATTTACGACGCCTACGGCTCGAAGGTCACGGTGGTGGAGATGCTCGACCGCATTCTTCCCGTCGAGGATGAAGAGGTCTCGGAGGCCGTGGCGAAGAGCTACAAGCGGCGGGGGATGAAGATCCTCACCAGCACGGCCCTCCAGAACACCGAAATCCACGACGGCGGCGTCCGGCTGACGGTAAAGGACGGCGACGGGGAAGAGCGGGTCCTCGAGGCCGACTACGTCCTTTCCGCCGTCGGGCGCGTCCCCAACATCGAGGACATCGGGCTGGACAGGGCCGGGGTGGCCACCACCAGCGACGGTTTCGTCGAGGTCAACGAGCACATGGAGACCAGCGTGCCCGGCATCTTCGCGATCGGCGACTGCGCCGGCCCGCCCCTGCTCGCCCACAAGGGTTCACACGAGGGCATCGTGGCCGTGGAGCACATCGCCGGAGCCGGACACGGGACCGTCGACTACGGCAACATCCCCAACTGCACCTACTGCCACCCCGAAGTGGCGTCCGTGGGGCTCACGGAGGCCCAGGCCCGAGAAGCCGGACACGACATCGAGGTGGGCAGGTTCCCGTGGGTGGGCAACGGGCGCGCGCTGGCCGCCGGCGACTCGGAGGGATTCCTGAAGGTGATCCGCGACACGCGCTACTCGGAGATCCTGGGCGCGCACATCGTGGGTCCGGGCGCCACCGAACTCATCGCCGAGTTCGTGGTGGGACGCCACCTTGAGGCGACCGTCGAGGAGATGGAGAAGGCGATGCACCCGCACCCGACCCTCTCCGAGGCCGTGGCGGAAGGCGCGCTGTCAGCGCTGGGAAGGGCGATTCACATCTAGGGAGAGGCCGAACGGCTCCCGGCCTGCGGCAGCACCCTCGGCACGCGTGTACCGTTGCCGGCCTGGTCAGCCGCTTCTTCTGTCGGCAACTCCCCCCGGATCGCCAGCACGCGCGCCAGCGCCTCGCCGATCTTGTTGTTCGGGGTGGAGGCGCCGGCCGTGATGCCTAGCTCGAAGGGACCCTCCGGGAGCCAGTCACGGGCGACCACCTCGGCGGCGTGCGGGTCGAGTTCGGGCTTGTGGCGCACCAGGCCCGTCGTCGTGTCGATACACACCGCATCCTCGACGTGGTAGGTCACGGTATACTGGCGGCACATGGCGGCCAGATGGTTGGTGTTCGACGAGTTGTAGCCGCCGATCACGATCATCACGTCCGGCGGCTGCGACATCATCGCCTCCACCGCATCCTGCCGCTCCTGGGTTGCCGAGCAGATGGTGTCGAATGAGCGAAACCGCTCGCTGGCGTACTCCTCTCCGTGTCCCTCCACCATCGCCTTGCGAATTCTTGCGGCGATTGCCAGCGACTCGTTGGCCAGCATGGTGGTCTGGTTCGCCACTCCGACCTTGCTCAGGTCCAGCTCCGGGTCGAATCCGGGCGTGGCCTTGTCGCGGAAGTGCTCCTTGAACTCTGCGGTCGACATGCTCCCGGGACGGTGCGCGATGTAGGCGCACACCAGCTCCGCCTCCTCCATGTTGCGCACGATCAGGTACTTGCCGCCGTCGTACAGCGTGACCTGGGACGCGGTCGCGCGGGACTCCTCGTGCGTGTACTTGCCGTGCACGATGGCCGTGAAGCCGTCGCGCGCGTACCGCTCGACCCGCTTCCACACATTCAGCACCGAGCCGCACGTGGTATCCACCAGCAGGCAGCCGATCTCGCGCAGCGTGCTGAAGTCGTGGCGCGTAACGCCGAACGCCGGAATCAGCACCACATCCCTGGGCGTGAGGTGCGAGAAGTCGAAGCTCTGGTTCTCGCGCGGATAGAGGAAGCGGATGCCCATCTCGCGCATGCGCTGGTTCACATGCGGGTTGTGGATGATCTCCCCGACCAGGTAGATGTTCCTGCCGGGAAACTTGGTCACGGTCTCGTACGCGTAGTCGATGGCGCGGTCGACCCCGTAGCAGAACCCGAACTCCTGCGCCAGACGCACGGTGATGTCGCCGAAGACGTCGGTGTAGCCGCGGGCGCGGATGCGATCCACGAGCTGCGAGTGGTACTCGGCGTCGATGATGGGTTTGACCTGGGTTTTCAGGCCGAACCCCTTCCGGAAGTAGGTCTGCTCCATACGGCAAGTAAGCGAAGCCGAGGCTGCCGATCAAGCTGCGCGTTGCGGGATGTGGGCCTGCTGCGCGACCGCTCGGCGGCGTTGGCCCGGCATCTCGGCGGGCGCTCTCGGCACCGGAATCACCGCGCCGGTGTAGAGCCTTCCCATGTCGATACTGTCCAGGCTCGCGCTCATCTTCGTGGCGGTCCCGCTGCTCGAACTCTTCCTCCTGATCCGTCTCGGGGGCGCGATCGGACTTTTGCCCACGCTGTCGCTTTGTGTGCTCACGGGAGTTGCGGGGGCGTGGCTGGCGCGCCGCGAGGGGCTGCGCGCGCTTTGGTCGTTCCAGCAGCGGCTGGCTCGGGGCGGCGTACCCGGGCGGGCGCTGATGGACGGGCTCTGCATCCTGCTGGGAGGCGCGCTCCTGCTCACCCCGGGGCTGCTCACCGATGTCGTCGGGTTCTCGCTGCTGCTGCCCCCGAGCCGGCGCTGGATCCAGAAGCGGATTCAGCGCCGCATCGAGCGCCAACTGGCCGACGGGTCGCTGCGGGTGACCACCATTGGCGGGTTTCCGGGAGCCGGCGGGGCGCGGTCTGGCGCTGGAGGAGCGCATCGGGGCGCCGGTGGCGCGCAATCGGGTGCGGGCGGGGCGCAACCGGGCGCGAGCGGGGCGTCGGCAGGTGCGGGCGGGGCGTCGGCAGGTGCGGGCGGGGCGTCGGCAGGTGCGGGCGGGGCGTCCGGATGGGGATTGGGGACCAGGCGTGGACCCTTCGGGGCCGACGCGGGCTCCGATGACGAGGCGCCGCGATCCCGCCCAGGCGAAATCATCCAGGAAAAGCGACGCAACCATTGATGACCCGGAGCCAACCCATGACCCCGGCGATCGATTTCCTCGAACACCTTCTCAACGCTCCCGGCCCCTCGGGCTTCGAGGTGCAGGCCGCGCGCGTGTGGCGGCAGCGCGCCGAAGGCTTCGCGGATCGCGTCTGGACCGACGTGACCGGAAACTCCTTCGCGTCGGTGAATCCGGAGGGCAGGCCGCGGGTGATGATGGCCGGGCACATCGACGAGATCGGCCTGCAGATCACCCACATCGACAAGGACGGCTTCCTCTACTTCGACACCATCGGCGGATGGGACGCGCAGGTGCTGGTGGGCCAGCGGGTGCGCATCCTCGGCGGCGCCGGGGAAGTGCCCGGGGTCATCGGCAAGAAGCCGATTCACCTGATGAAGGCATCGGACCGGACCAAGGCGAGCAAGGTCCGTGATCTGTGGATCGACGTGGGGGCCGGCGACCGCGACGCAGCCGGGGAGCTCGGGCTGCGGGTGGGAGACTCGGCGGTCGTGGCCGCATCGCTGGTAAGGCTCGCCGGCGACCGCATCGCTTCGCGCGCGATCGACAACCGCATCGGCGCCTACGTGGTGCTGGAAGCGCTGCGCAGGCTGGCTGAATCCCCGGGTCCCGCAGGTGCGGTGGCGGTTGCCACGGTGCAGGAGGAGATCGGCTATTCGGGAGGAGGGGCGCGCCCCAGCGCCTATTCCGTGGATCCGGATGTGGCGCTGGTCGTCGATGTCACGTTCAGCACCGATGCTCCGGACATCAACAAGAAGGAACTGGGCGAGCACAAGCTGGGGGGCGGACCGGTGCTGAGCCGGGGTTCCGCAGCGCACCCAGTGGTGTTCGACCGTCTGGCCCGGGTCGCCGAGGCCGAAGGCATCTCCTACAGCATCCAGGCGGCCCCGCGCGCCACCCGCACCGACGCGGACGGCATCCACCTGGTGCGCACCGGGGTCCCAACCGGGCTGGTGTCGGTTCCCAACCGCTACATGCACTCGCCCAACGAGATCGTCAGCACCAGCGACCTGGACGCCGCCGCGAACCTGCTCGCCGCCTTCGTGCGCAGCCTGGGCGACGGGGAGGACTTCACGCCGAGGTAGGCTCGACGCCATTCGGGCCGGGATCAGCGCGCACTCGGCCAGCGTCGATGTGCGGATGCGGCGGCGCGGACGTGCATCGCGGATGTCGTTGCCGAGCTTCCCGAGGATGCGCCGTACCGGAAGTGGCACAGTGCCGCGCATTCGGAAAGACATGTCGCGGACCTATACGGTTCAGTAACAGATACTTGACACACCTTCACGTCCATGATCATGGACGGTATGGCGAATCGTGGTAGTGCTCCCGGAGCCTATGGCAGATCCGCCGGGGACGCCTGTCTCTCTGCTCAATGGACTGCACTGTCGGTATACCGCCCCGTGCGTCCCCTCCGAAGCATCCCGAATTCACATGCGCGTGTCTCATTCTGCTATTGACGGGTGGTCCCGCGCGCCATTGGCGGGTTGTTGGCTGAGGGTCGGCTGCAGACCCGCGCGCCGCGTCCCGAATTCGCATGCGCATGTCCCATTCTGCCATTGACGAATCTGGAGCCAGCGATTCGGCGGGGTCCGAGATTCAATCTTCCCTGACCTGCCGGAGGCGCTGCAGGACTCGCTGACGGCATTCGCAGGCGGCTTCCTCCTCCGATGGTCTCCCAACCCCGCTTCGGCCACTACAGGGCAATCTGAGAGGCCGATTTCGGTGGCGTTATATTTGTACGTAAGTCACTGTCCAATTTCACGTTGGGAGGACCGATGATCGCATCGGCGAACTCCTTCTGCGACGCTCGCCGAAGGTCTTTTCCGGGGCCCGCGATGGTGCGGGAACCGACGGGTGTCCGGCTCGACGCCAACCCTGCGCCGTCCGGTCCCGAGCCCTCGGGAGACGACGACGAACTCCGCAAGCTGGGCGAGCGCATCGCCGAATTGGCGGCCCGCATCAACTCCGCCGAGGCGCGCATGATGACCCTCATCGCCGAGTTCGACCGGCGGGGCGGGTGGAAGGACGGCGGCTACTCCTCCTGCGCCGAATGGCTGGCCTGGAGGACCGGCACGAAGATCGGGACGGCCCGCGAACGGGTGCGGACCGCCCGCGCGCTCGAGCGCCTGCCTCAAACCGCGGACGCTCTGAAACACGGCACCATCTCGTACGCCAAGGTGCGGGCGCTCACCCGGGTTGCGACCCCCGAGCGCGAGGCGGAGCTGCTCGAGTTCGCGCGCGCGGGCTCGGCGGCGAAGCTGGAGCGGACGGTGCGCATGTGGAAGAAGCGGAACCTCAGAGGTACACATCCCGGCAGGAAATCGTATAAAGTCTTACAGGGCTGTACGATCTGCGTTTCCTGCCGTTGTACTGGACCCTGCTGGACCGTGCCGCGAAAGC
>JAPPMM010000053.1 GCA_028819075.1 Gammaproteobacteria bacterium | reverse complement strand
TGGTGGCGCGCGAAAGTGTCGTTCAGGGGGTCTGGGGGCATCCCCCAGCCAGAGTTTTTGTGAAACAAAATAACATCTGGCTCCTCCACAGACCGCAGAAACCAGCGGACCCGTGGCGCGCCCGCCCGAAAGCCGGCCGGGGCGCCAACTCTGGACGACGAGCCCCGTCGTCGCGAGGTTTCATTCGCGCAGATCGTGCAGCCCATCGAACGAGAGGAATCGAACGATGGCACGCACGAAAAGAAGCCGCCGGAGCTACGGCGCCGGCGAGTGGGGCCGGAACAGGGTCCGGGTGTTTCCAGACCCGAAGACCGGCCTGTTCCAGGTGGAGTGGCGCGAGAACGGGCGAAGGCTCACCCGGTCGCTCGGACACCGCGACTGGGCGAGGGCGAAACGGCAGGCGGACGAGTTCGCCGCCGGGTTCGCCGACCCGGACCTGAACGGCAAGGCGGAAGCCGAGCCGGAGCCGCTCACCCTGGAGATGCTCTTTGACATCTACGGTGAGGAGGTGACGCCCACCAAGACGCGGAAGTCCTGGCAACGGGACAGAGCCGCGATGGCGATGTTCCTCAAGTTCTTCGGCAGGGACCGAAGGCCGGAGACCCTCTCCCAGCGCGATTGGGACCGCTTCATCCGGGAGCGCCGCGCGGGCACGGTCGGCCCCAGCGGACAGCCCGTGGGCAACCGGATGATCGAATGGGACCTCACGTTCCTCATGGCGGTGCTGAACTGGGCGTCGAGGTCGAGGGACGAGCAGGGCCGCCTGCTGCTGGACAGGAACCCGCTGAAGGGGCTCAAGAAGCCCATCGAGAAGAACCCCAACCGGGTTGTTCTCACCGAAGCGGAGTACCAGGCACTGCTCGGGGTCTCGCAGCGGTTGGACTGGCGGTTCCACGTAGCCCTCGTGCTCGCGCACGAAACCGGACACCGCATCGGCGCGATTCGCAACCTGCGCTGGTCGGATGTGGACTTCGAGGGCGAGACCGTCCGCTGGCGCGCCCAGCACGAGAAGACGGGTCACGAGCACTCAACGCCCTTGACGCCCGAAGCCTTGGAAGCTCTTGAGGAGGCGCGAAGGCGCAACGCCGCGGGCGCGGACGCGCCTGTATTGCCCGCGGCGCGGAATCCCTCGGAGTGCGTGGGATCCCCGGTGGCGCGCTTCTGGTGGAAGCGGGCGGAGCACCTCGCCGGACTCGATCCGAAGCGGGGCAGGGGCTGGCACTCGCTGAGGCGGAAGTTCGCCAGCGACCTGATGGACCTGCCCCTCAAGGTGCTCTGCGAGCTCGGCGGCTGGAAGGCTGCCAAGACGGTGCTGCGCTGCTATCAGCAGCCGGACGAGGCGCAACTCAGGCAGGCAATCAGGAGCCGCCGCAGGCCGCAGGGCTGAAATCCACTCGGCGGGAACCGAACGGCGGGAAATCGCCCGCAGAATCCCGTAACTTCAATGGTCACAACAGATCCGCGCGGGATGGCAAATGCTGGGCCAGCGGGGCCACCGCAATCTGGACGACGTTCGGCGCGGGCAGGGGAGATGCCCGGAACGAGCGGACCGCGACCGGCCGTGTCGGCGAGAGTCCGCTGGACCTCGCCATGGGGCTCGTCGAGTTCGAGCGCCGGCTGGGACCGGCGGGGGGTCCGGTCGCGTTCGGATTGAGGGCCGACGCGGGGTGGGCCAGCCTTTCGACCGGCGAGGGGACGGAGACGATCGACGACCTGCGCGGGCGCGTGCACCAGGCCCGCCTCGGCCTCGACGCGCGAAGCGAGATGCGTGTCGGTGGCGCGGGACTCGCCCCGTTCGGCGCGGTGCACGTACGCCATGACGGCGGCGACGGCCGGACCGGACGCGGCGTGGAACTCTCCGGTGGGCTGCGCACACAGATCGGCGTTGTCGGCCTCGACGTGCAGGGGCGGTGGCTCGCCTTCCATTCGGCCACCCGCTACGGCGAGAGCGGCGCTGGCCTGACCTTCACCGTGGGCGGGCGCGAGGAGGAGGGATTCTCGCTGTCCGCGTCCCCCCGCTGGGGCGGCCGGACCGGAGGCGGCTTCGCCCTCTGGCAGGACCGCGCGCCGGGCATGACGCCGGGACCGGACGCCCACCCCGCAGGCTGGGCCATGGACGTGCGCGGCGCCTACCGGGCCCGGCTGAGCGGGCGGCTACTCGAAGTCGCAACCGTGTACGATCGGGCGGCGGGCGGCCAACGCCTGCAACTGACGGGACACGTCGGTCTCGCACTCGCCCATGATCGGTGACAGCGCCGTGACTTGAAAGGTAGTTATCAACATGCGGGAAATCACCACGTGCGCACGGCTCGCCTTCGCCGCTCTTGTCCTCTGCTTGACGGCTCCGGACGCGATCTCGGCTCAGAACGTTTTCGCCTCCACCCAGTCGGCGACGTTGCCGACCGCGTCCCCATCGCGCGCAGGCGACGTGCATATCGAGATCTCCCACAGGTTCGGCTACCTGTCGGGTGGCGCGAGCGAGCTTTGGGGACTCGATGGATTCGTTCTGAATCGCCTCGGCCTGGCGGTCTCGCCTCACGACCACCTCACCGTCGGGATTCTTCGCTCCAACAGCTTCGACAACTTGGAGTTCAACACTCGCTTCACCGGGCTGACCCTCGATGCCGCAGGCGGTTCGTTCGAGTTCGCGGCGCAGGCCGGAGTGGCGTGGAACCTGCAAGTCGAAGCCGGCGACGATCACGCCGGTCATCAGCATGGGACCAACATGGATGCCGGCCATCGCCACGACGACACTGCCGACCCGAACGAGATGCAGGCGTACGTCCAGGCGATCGCCAACACGATCTTCGCCGATCGACTCGCGCTCGGTGTCGTGCCCACGCTCCTGTGGAATCCCCGGATTCAGGACCACGACCCGGAGACCACCGTTTCAGTCGGCGTGCACGGCCAACTGTATCTCGACCGAATGTGGAGCCTCTTCGGCGAGTGGATCTTCAGCCAGACCCGGGAGGATCAGGAGTACGATTCCGGTTCCTTCGGCGCCGAAATCCGCACCCGCGGGCACTTCTTCAAACTGGTGGTGACCAATCAGCACCAGATGAACCCGACTCAGACCCTGGTCGGGGCCGCGGAGGACTTCTTCGACCCGGGGTCATGGCGCTTTGGGTTCAACCTCCAGCGCAGACTCCGGTTCTGATTCGCGGCTGCGTCCGGGAGGTCTGACGCCGCGACCCTACCCCCTCCTCCAGAAGGGCGCGATGAAGTGGCCCTTGCGGCCGGCCCGGACCAGGAACCAGACCCCGGTCGCCACCCCCAGGGTCACCGCGAAGATCGACGCCTCCACCCCGAACTCACCGCCTGAAAGCAGCGTGGGGCCGCTCAGCTCCGATTCGAGCAGGCCATCCATCGTCAACCCGGAGACGCGCCCGCCGAAGATGCCGCCCTGGGTGAAGTTCCAGGCGAAGTGGATGCCGACCGCGAGCCAGAGCCGCCGCGTGAGCACGTAGGCGGCGCCCAGCAGGATCCCCGCCTCCATGGCGATCGCGAACGAGCTGAACAGCGTCGCGTTGGGGTTCATCATGTGCGCGAACCCGAACATGAGCGCGGTGAGCGCCAGAGCGATCCAGGTGCCCAGGCTCTCCTCGATGATCCGGAACAGCACGCCCCGGAACAATACTTCCTCCGCATATCCGGAGGCCACGGCCATGGCGAACGTGGGCACGATGGCGCTCACGGGGTTCGATCCGGTCACCTGGTAGTATCCGAGCGCCGCGATGGCGCCGATGGTGGCTACCAGCAGACCCGCGCCGACCGCGATCCCCGCGCCCGTCTCGCGCACAGCGCCTGTACCGGACAGTTCGTCGGCGCGGCGGCGCTCCACCAGGCGGACGTAGCCCCTGTAGGCGAAGTGAACCGCGACGACCATCGGGATGACGTACTGGAGCGAGTCCTGGGACAGCGGCCCGAAGCCCAGGATCTGGTGCAGACCACCGACAACGAGTTGGACCAGGAGGATGCCCGCAACGATGGCCAGCGTGGCCAGAACGATGCGGGTTGGCCCGAACTGGAGGATCCGCTGCGGCCATCCGCGTGGCCGAGGCGAACTGGGCGTCATCCTCCCCCTACGGCAGACTCATCGCCATGAGCATGTTCGGCGCCTGGATCACGATTCGCTGCTTGCCCTCGTGCACGTAGGTCATCATGCCATAGCGCGGGTTGCCGGGGAGCTCGACCTGGCCCAGCCGCTCCCCCGTCGCCTTGTCGACGGCGTAAAGCATGGGGGTGTTGTCGCTTGCGTTGCCCGTGTACAGGAGCATGTCCGGGGTCACGATCTGCGCGGCCTGGCGCCCAGTCCCCGTGTTGGGGATATCGATCCCTTCCAGCGCGGGATGGTTGAGCACGTTGTTGGGGGTGTCGCCCACCGGGATCCACCACAGGTGCTCGCCGGTGTTCATGTCGATCGCGGTGATCTTGCTGTAGGGGGGCTTGTACATCGGCAGCCCCTGCACGCGCCCGATGCGCGCGCCGCCCAGCACCGCGAAGTCGTTGATGGTCGTGCCGGTGGGTGCCTCCACCCTCTCGTCGACCTCGTGGCCGGGCACCACCAGCCGCGACGAGCATCCCTTCTGCGAGGTCACGAAGATGACCCCGCTCTCGGGATCCACCGCGGGCGTGCCGTCGATGTTGGTGCCGCCCACGTCGCCGGGGCACCAGACGGAGCCCAGCTTGCCCTCGTCGTTGTCGCGGTGCAGCGGGGGCTGGAAAAACGGACCCCAGTCGTAGGGCTCGAGGAGGTCGAGCGCGGCCTGCCGCAGCTCGGGAGTGAAGTCGATGAGATCGTCCACGCCGAGGCCCTGCATGTCGTACGGAAGAGGCCAGGTCGGATGCGGCTGCGTCTCGGCCAGCTTCTCGCCCGGCACCTTCGACGCCGGCACCGGCTTGTCCTCGATGGGCCAGATGGGCTCGCCGGTCGCGCGGTTGAAGGCGTAGGCGAAGGACTGCTTGGTGATCTGCACGATGGCGGGGATGTCCTCGCCATCGACCGTCACGTCCACCAGGATGGGCGCGGTGGAGGTGTCGTAGTTCCAGATGTCGTGACGGACCAGCTGGTAGTGCCACACCCGCTCGCCGGTCTGCACGTCGAGCGCGATCAGGCTGGTGCTGAACAGGTTGTCGCCGGGGCGGAAGCCTCCGAAGAAGTCCTGGGTGGCGCCGTTGGTGGGGATGTAGACGAGCCCCAGCTCGGCATCCGCCGAGAGCGGCGCCCACGAGGAGATGTCGCCGGTCCACTCCCAGGCGTCGTTCTCCCAGGTCTCGTGCCCGAACTCTCCGGGCCCGGGGATCACGTCGAACTTCCACAGGAACTCGCCGGTGCGCGCGTCATAGGCGAGGATGTCGCCCGGAATGTTCTCCTGGCGAGACTGGTTGTATCCCTGCTCGGCGGAGTTGCCGACGATGATCACGCCGTTGACCACGATGGCCGGGGAAGAGCTGGTGATGTAGCCCTTCTCGAGCGGGACGCCCATGTAGTCGTCGTGCTCGTGGCCCAGGTCGTCGAGCAGATCCACGGTCCCGGTCTTGGGGAAGCCCTCAATGTCCACCGAGCCTCCGAAGCCCTCGATGGGCTCGCCGGTCTCGGCATCCAGCGCGTGCAGGAAGAAGGCGGGCGTGACCACGTAGACGATGTCGCGGCCGTCGACGTTTGCGTACGCGACGCCCTTGCCGTGGTTCTTCCGCATCGAATACTCCCAGCGGAAGGTCTCGGGCTCCACCCAGTCCCACAGCACCTTGCCGCTGGCCGGATCGGTTGCGATCACGTGCCGCTTCTCGCCGGCGACGCTGATCAGCTTGCCGTTGACGTAGATGGGGGTCGCGCGCGCGTTAACACTAGGATACGCGGAGCCGTCCCAGATCCAGTCCACCTCGAGCTGGTCGAAGTTGCCGGGGTTGATCTGCGTGAGTTCCGTGTAGCGCTGGCTGCCGGCGTTGCCGCCGATGTAGGCCCAGTCGCCCTCGGTGACCACGCTCCCGGCCGGGCCCGCATCCGAGGTCTGGGCGCACGCGCCCGCCGCGAGCGAAATGAGGGCCAGCCAGCACCAGGCGCGCGTGGCCGACGTCCGTGATTGACGGTCCTGTCCTGTCATCTTCCGCGTCCCCCTTCCAAACAGATGTTCATCGCCTCGCGCAACAGAGCGAGCATCGCAAGATGAAGATGCGGTGGGATGTGGGCAAGGCGGGCGGGGCGCCGTGGGTAAGGCGCGCAGGGCTCTTCATCGCCACCCAACCCCTCTGCACAGTGTTGCATTTTCGAAAAGGCAACAATTTGTTGCATTTTCGTATTGGCAACACCCTGCGGAGGGCGGCGAAACCGTTAGCCGATGAGTTGCCGCTGCATCTCGGCGGGAGTAGCACTTCCCGGTCTGGCGGCTAGCGCAACCGGCGCCTACCCTTCCGGTTAGTGGGGAGGGTCGCCTATCATTCCGGTCCGGGCACGGCTGCGAATGACGCCGCTGCCCGTTTCGCTCCCGACGCAACGACATCCGGAGAATTGACGAGTGGCTATGGAACTGAGCGGGTTCGCGCGGTCGCTGACGGCGGAGGCCGCCTTTACCGTGCTGGCGGTCGCCAAGCGGCTTCAGTCCGAGGGGAAGGACGTCGTGGAGCTCGAGATCGGCGACAGCCCGTTTGCGACCACGAGCGCAGCGGTCGAGGCCGGCAGGGAAGCCATCGCCGCGGGGCACACGCGCTACTGCGCCTCGCTGGGGCTCCCGGAGCTGCGCGACGCGGCGGCCCGCTACATGCGCGATGAATTCGGCGTGCCCGCGGGGCGCGAGAATGTCGTTATCGCCACCGGCACCAAGGTCTTCGAGCAGTATTTCTGCGAGGCCTTCGTGGATCCGGGGGACGGGGTGCTGGTCTTCAGCCCGTACTTTCCGACGTACGTTCCCAACATCCTCAGGCGCGGGGGGCGTCCGGTGTTCACGCCGCTTCGCCAGGGGGACGCCTTCCGCCCGAGCCTGGCCGCGGTCGAGCGATTCCTCGCCGAGGATCCCCGGCCTAGGGCCATCTTCCTGAACTCGCCCCACAATCCCACCGGGGGCGTGGCCACGGAGGAGGATTTTCGCGGGATCGCGGACCTGGTGCGGGGAACGCGTGTCGCCGTGTTCAGCGACGAGCCCTATTGCCACATGGTGTGGAAGGGGAAGCACGTGTCGCCGCTGGCGCAGCCCGGGATGATGGAGCGCTCGGTGGCCGCCTATACTTTCAGCAAGTCGTACAGCATGGGTGGCTGGCGGCTGGGGTTCGCGGTGTCGGCGCCCGAGACCGTCGAGGCCATCGGCAAGATGATCAACACGAGCGTGTCGTGCGCGCCGCCCTTCGTTCAGTTGGCGGGTGTGGCCGCGCTGGAGCGGGACGCCGGCGAGCGCGACGAGGCCATGCGCCGCTTCCGCCGCAAGGTGGAGCTGCTCACCGACGGGCTCAACGGCATCGAGGGATTCTCGTCGCTGGATCCGCACGCCACGTTCTACGTCTTCCCGAAAGTGGCGCCGGTGTGCAACCGGCTGGGCATCACCAGCCACGGCCTGGCGATGTACCTGCTGGAGGGAGCCGACGACGACTTCGGGGTCGCCTGCCTGGGCGGCGAGTGCTTCGGCGATGCCGGGGCCGGGTTCCTGCGCTTCAGCTGCGCGGCCACCGACGAGCGCCTGCGGGAGGCGCTGGACTTCATCGCCGAGGCCGTGACCCGGGAGGGCCGGGTGGCCGCTTTCCTCGACGCGCGGCCGGAGTACCGGCTGGAATCGCCCTATGCGGGAGGGGCGGTGGACCGCGAGGCCGTGGCGGCGGCGGTCTAGCCGGGCGGGAATGGTCGTGGGGCCGGGCGGCGTGATGGTGGACGGCGACGGAGGAGGCACCGCGACCGCGGTTCGCTTCCGGGTCCGGGACATGGACTGCACGCACTGCGTGACCCGCATCGAGGACGGGCTGCGCGGGGTCGACGGGGTGCTCGGGGTGGGAGCCAACCTGGTGGGCCGCACCGTGACCGTCGAGATCGATGCCGGCCGGGTCGAGACCGAGGAGGTGCGGCGCGCGATCGGACGACTCGGGCACCTTGCCGAGCCGGATACCGGCGCGCGGGAGGAGCGCGCGGCCGCGACCTGGGCGACGCGGGATGCCCGCATCACATACGCGTCGGCGGCGCTGTTCGCGGTCGGGCTCGCGCTCCAGTTGGCCGGGGTGGGGCCGCTGCTGTTCACGCTGCCGCTGAACGAGGTGCGGATTCCTTCGCTCCTGTTCGTCGCCTCGGCGCTGGTGGGCGGATGGAGGTTCATGCCGGACGGGGTGCGCGCGGCGCGCGAGCTCTCGCTGGACATGAACTTCCTGATGACGGTGGCGATCCTGGGGGCGGTCGCGATCGGGGAGTATCTGGAGGCCGCGGCCATCGCCTTCCTGTTCTCGACCGCCGAGTTGCTGGAGACCTACGCGGTGGACCGCGCGCGGGCGTCGATGGAGTCACTGATGGACCTCGCACCCAAGACGGCCGTGGTGCTGCGCGGTGGGGTGGAGGAGACGGTGCGGGCGTCGGAGGTGGCGGTCGGGGACGTGGTGGTGGTGCGCCCCGGCGAGCGGATTCCGGTCGACGGCAGCGTGGTGGAAGGGGGGTCGGCGGTGGACGAGTCGCCGCTCACCGGGGAGTCGCTCCCGGTGGAGAAGGACCTGGGCGACCCGGTATTCGCCGGCACCATCACCCGCGATGGCTTCATGCAAATCCGCACGGAGAAGCCGGCCGACTCGAGCTCGCTCGCGCGCATCGTGGAGCTGGTGGAGCGGGCGGGGGCGGAGAAGGCGAAAACGGAACGGGTGGTGACCCGGTTCGCGCGCTGGTACACGCCGGCGATCACCGTCGCGGCCGTGCTGGTGGTGGCCGTGCCGACCCTCGCGGGCGCGGATTTTATCACCTGGCTGGTGCGGGGGCTCACGCTGCTGGTGATCGCGTGCCCGTGCGCGCTGGTGATATCCACCCCGGTCGCGGTAGTGAGCGGCATCACGGCCGCCGCGCGCCGCGGGGTGCTGATCAAGGGCGGGGTCTACCTGGAGGCCATGAGCGGCGTGCGGGCCATGGCGATGGACAAGACCGGCACCCTCACGGTCGGCCACCTGGAGGTGCGCGACGTGCGCTCGACCCGGGGGGCGCCACCGGCCACGGTGCTGGCGCGCGCGGCCGCGGTGGAGGCCCGCTCGGAGCATCCCATCGCGCGCGCGATCCACGAGGAGGCGGCCAGGCGCGACATCCACACCCACTACGCCGTGCGCGACTTCGCCGCCGGCCGGGGCGAGGGTGTCGAGGCCCGCCTGGACGGCGTGCGCCACTTCGTCGGCAAGCCGGCCGTGCTGGGGATCGGCGAGGCACCCGGGGGCATGGCCGGCGACGGCCGCACGGTGGTGGTCGTGGCGGACGAGGACGGGCCGCTGGGGTGGATCTCGCTGGAGGACCGGGCCCGCAAGCAGGCGCGGGAGGCGGTGGGGCGGCTGCACGGCATGGGAATCCGCCCCGTCGTGATGCTCACCGGTGACGACGCCGCGACCGGCCGCCGGGTTGCAGGGGAGACCGGGGTGGACGACGTGATGGCCAGGCTGCTCCCGCACGAGAAGGTGGAGGCGCTCAAGGCGCTCGAGCGGGAGCACGGCCGGGTGGCGATGGTGGGCGACGGCGTGAACGACGCGCCCTCGCTCGCGGCCGCCTCCGTGGGCATCGCCATGGGCGCCGCCGGGAGCGACGCCGCCATCGACAGCGCGGACGTGGCGCTGATGGGCGACGACCTCACCCGGCTGCCCTACCTGTTCCGGCTGTCGCGCAAGTCGCGCGCGGTCATCCGCCAGAACATCACCACCGCCCTGCTGGTGAAGCTCGTTCTGGTGGTGGGCGTGCCGCTCGGGATGGTCTCGCTGATCACTGCAGTCCTGGTGGGCGACGTGGGCGTCTCGCTGCTGGTGACGGGCAACGCGCTCCGGCTCGCACGCGTGGATGCCTGAGGCGCCGGAGGGAACGACGGTGGCGCGGCTGCTCAGGGCGGCGGCCGTTCTGTGCATCCTCACGCCCGCTCCTGCCTTCGCCCAGCAAATCGCGGACGACTTCCCGTTCCCCCAGAGCCTCGTCGAAGAGGTATTGCCGGGCGCGACCTTCTTCGAGATGCGGGACGGCGACCCGCGGGTGATCGTCGGCTACGCGGCCGACGCCCCGGACGAGGACGCCCTCGTCGGATATGCCTTCCTGACATCCGACGTGCCGCCGGAGGAACTCGGCTACAACGGTCCCATCGAGGTGCTGGTGGGGATGGACCGGGAAGGGACCCTCACCGGGGTGCGGGTCACCCACTACGTCGAGTCCTACATCCGCACCCGCGGCGACTTCCTGCGCACCCCCGGCTACGAGGCGCAGTTCACGGGCAAGTCCATCTCCGACCCCTTCCGTGCCAAGCGCGATGTCCGCGTGGTGTCGAGGGCGACGATCTCGGTCTCGGCCATGTCGCGCGGCATCCGCGCATCCGCCCGCCGGGTGTACGCCAACTACCTGGCCACCCGCCCGTCCGCCGAGTCCGGCGGCTCGCTCCTGACCATCGGCATGGAGGAGCTGGAGGAGTTGTCCTGGTCCGACATGGTCGCGGGCGAGCTGGTGCCGCAGATCCATGTGCTCGAAAACGACGTCACCCGAATCGTGCTTTCCTTCGCGCACATCCGCAGCGATTCCGTCGGCGAGATGCTGGTTGGCCGGACCAGGTTCGGCGAGGTGGCGGAACAGCTCGGGGAGCGGGTGCAGGAAGACCCTCTGATGCTCGTGGGCGTCGATGGCGCGCTGGCCCTCCTTTTCTATCCGCGCACGCTCTCGCTGGTGCAGGGCGCCGACACCATCGAAATGGACAACCCTGACGTCGTCATGCTGGGCGAGCCGCGCAGCGGGATGGTACAGGGGCAGTTCCGCAACGTCGGGGTGATGGCCGTGCCGGGTTCGCTCGACGTCGAACAGGCCTTCGACATCCATTTCGATCTTCGTCCGGGCATGGGTCTCTACACGACCGCATATCCGCCTCCGCAGCTCCCGGCGCGGGTTGTGGCGGAGGATGCGCCTCCCGTGGAGGATCCTGAACCCGCGGAAGATCCTGAACCCGCGGAAGATCCTGACCCCGCGGAGCCCGTGGCCCAGGGGGGCGATCCGTTACCGGCCCCCTCCGAGCCAGCGGAAGATCCGGCGGAAGCCGGCGGGGCGGCGGGCGATGCCCCCGAAGACGTTGCGGTGACGGCGCAAGAGGACGTTGCCGTGGAGGCTGCTCCGGACGATCCGGGGATGGCGGGCGACGCCGCTCCCGCCGAAGCAGTTGCCGCGGGCGAGTCCTCATCCCCCGATGATGACCCCACGGCTGCGCCTGTCCCTGCCGACGCGACCGATGCAGCCGACGTGGCCGCAGGCGACCCCGCGCCATCCGCGAACCCGTCCGAAGCCGAGGAGAATCCGTCCGAGGCCGAGGAAAATCCTCCCGCGACGGTCCAGCCAGCGGCCCAGCCGGACCTCGATTTCTCTCTCGCCGAGGAACAGACGGTCCTCGAGCGCACGCTGGCGCGCACCTCGCCCGCCGAGGTCGCCTGGATGCTGGGCCTGCTGGCGCTGGTCACGGTGGCCTTCTTCCTGAAGCGCGACCGGCTGCGCTGGGTGGCCCTGGTGGCGACCTTCCTCTACCTGGGTTGGTTCGACGGCGGCTTCCTCTCGGTGTCGCACATCACTGCGGTCATCTCCGTGGGGCCGGCGGTGTTCCTGGAGGACATCCCGCTGCTCCTGTTCGTGGTCTTCACGGTGGTGACCACGCTGCTGGTGGGGCGCGTCTTCTGTGGGTTCCTGTGCCCGTTCGGCGTCTTGCAGGACCTCCTGGAGAAGGTGGTTCCGAGGAAGTTCAAGCGGGAACTGCCGCGCGTCCTGCACAAGCGCCTGTACCTGGTCAAGTACGTGTGCCTGGCGGCGATCCTGCTTCCGGCGCTCGCTGGGAGCCGGGCCAGCATCTTTTCCTTCTTCGAACCCTTCGGGACCGTCTTCTTCCTGAGTTCGTCCATCGTGCTGTGGGCGATCGCCGGGGGGATCCTGGTTGCCTCCGCGATCGTCCCCCGCTTCTACTGCCGCTACGCCTGCCCGCTGGGCGCGGCGCTCGCGGTCGCCTCCACGGTGTCGCCCTTCCGCATCCGCCGGGTGGAGCACTGCGACCACTGCAAGGTGTGCGAGCAGGCATGTCCCACGGGGGCCATCGAGGGGCCGCGCATCGATTTTCGCGAGTGCGTTCGCTGCAACATCTGTGAGACGAAGCTTATCGAGAAGGCCGGCGTCTGCCGCCACGACATGGATGAGGTGCGCCGCCGGCTGGTGCAGTTGAAGGTGGCGCCCGGTGCCCGGATCGAAACCGGTGCGTGAGAGCAGTGGCCGTTCCGGGGCCGAGGGCGTCTCCCGGCGCACGGCCCTCCGGATCGGCGGGGCGGCGGGCCTGCTGCTGGCGATGGGCGGCGGACTCACAGCCGCGATCCTGCGCAGGGCCGGGCTGCACAGCGCGAGCGATACCCGCACCCGCATGGGCACGCTGGTCCACGTCACCGTAGTGCACCCGGATGCATCGCGGGCGAGCGAGCTGGCCGGCGCCGCCTTCGACGAGATCGATCGGCTGGAGGCGGTCTTCAGCCGCTACCGGCCCGACACGCCGGTGTCCCGGCTCAACCGGGACGGGGTTCTCGACGACCCGCCGGCCGAGCTGGTGGCGGTGGTGCGCCGCGCCCTTCACTTCGCCGAGCTGACCGGGGGCGCCTTCGACCCCACCGTGTCTCCGCTGATCGAACTCTACCGGAGCAGCTTTGCGGAGACCGACGCGCCGCCCGCGGAAAATGCGGTAGAGGAGGCCATGTCGCGGGTCGGGCACCAGCACGTCGCGGCGGATGAGGGGCGCATCGCGTTCGCGCGCCCGGGCATGGCGCTCGCGCTCGACGGCATCGCCAAGGGGTACATCCTCGACCGGGTGGTCGAGCAGGTAACGGCCGCCGGCGCGGCCGGCGTGCTGGCCGACGGGGGCGGGGACATCTCGGCCGGGGAGGGGGAGGTGGCGGGTGCGGGATGGCCGGTGGGGGTGGAGCACCCGCGCGAGCCGGGGACGATGCTGGGGACGATCGAGGTGCGCCACCAGGGCATCGCCACCTCGGGCGACTATATGCGGGCGTACACCGCCGACCTCCGCCATCACCATATCGTCGACCCGCGCACGGGCTCCTCGCCCGACCATGCGAGTGCGGCCACGGTGGTGGCCCGCTCCGCCATGGACGCCGACGCGCTCGCCACCGCGGCCATGGTCCTGGGCCCTGCCAAGGGCATCGAGCTGCTGGAGCGCGTCGACGGCGCCGAAGGCCTGATCGTCACCAAGGACCTGGACCTGGTGCGCAGCGCCGGCCTCGCCGCCTGAAGCGCTCGATATCCATGTCCGAGTCGCCCGCTGCCCCCGTGCGCGCATCCCTGTTCGTCACCTGTCTGGGCGACCACTTCTACGCCGATGCCGCCGCCTCGGCCGTGCGCCTGCTGCGCAAGCTGGGCGTGGAGGTCGACTTTCCGGAGGCGCAGACCTGCTGCGGACAGCCGGCCTTCAACGCGGGCCGGGATGCCGAGGCGCGCCGCATGGCTGTGCACACCATTGAGGTCTTCCGCGAGAGCGAGTACGTGGTGCTTCCCTCGGGGAGCTGCGCCTGCATGCTCCGGCGCTTCTACGCTCATCTCTTCCACGATGACGACCTGTCGGGGCAGGCGGCCGACCTCGCCGGGCGCACCTTCGAGCTGGCGGAGTTCCTGGTGCGGGTGCTCGGGGTGACGAAGCTCGGGCGCGGCCTGGAGGGACGCCGGATCGCGTACCATCACGGGTGCCACGCCCTGCGCGAGCTGGGCATCCGGGAAGAGCCGCTTGAACTGCTGGACAGCGCCGGGGCCGAAGTGGTGCCCTGGGAGGCGGCGGAGGAGTGCTGCGGCTTCGGGGGCCTGTTCTCGGTGAGCTTCCCGCAGGTGTCCGCGGGGATGGCCGACCGCAAGCTGGACACGCTCGCCGCGGAGCAGGTCGACTTCCTGACCTCCGCCGACTGCGGCTGCCTGCTCCAGCTCTCGAGCCGCCTGCGGAAGCGCGGGCAGGACCTCGCCGTGCGCCATCTTGCCGACGTTCTCTGGGAGGCAGCCGGTGCAGATTCATAGCCGAGAGTACCCGAAGCGGGCGCGCGAAGGCGGGGATGTGCGCGCCTCGGTGACCGGGGCGACGCTGTCGTTCGACGCGCGCCGCCGGGCCGCGTTCGCGGGGGTGGCCGCGGAGGAATGGCGGGTCTGGGCCGAAGGGGTGAAGACGCACCTGCTGACCCACCTGGACCGGTACCTGGAGGAAGCCGAGAAGCGGCTCGAAGCCAACGGCGCCGAAGTCCACTGGGCCGGGTCGCAGGAGGACGTGCACCGCATCCTCTCCGACATCTTCGAGCGCCGGGGCGCGCGGCGGGCGGTCAAGGGCAAGAGCATGCTCTCCGAGGAGCTCGAGGTGAACGAGCTGCTGGAGAAGCGGGGCGTCGACGTGCTCGAGACCGACTTGGGGGAGTACATCCTGCAGCTGCTCGAACAGCCGCCCAGCCACATTGTCGGCCCCGCCATCCACCTGAGCCTGGACGAGATCCGCCGGCTGTACCACGAGACTCACGGGACGGAGCTGGATGCGACGCCCGACGAGCTGGCGGGGGTCTCGCGGCTGATCCTGCGCGAGGCCTTTCTCGCGGCCGACGTGGGCATCACCGGGGGGAACTTCCTGGTGGCGGAGACCGGCACCGTGGCGCTCATCGAGAACGAGGGCAACATCCGGCTCACCACCTCGGCGCCGCCGGTGCATGTGGCGCTGGTGGGCATCGAGAAGCTGCTGCCGCGCTGGAGCGACCTGGCGGTGTTTCTGCAGCTCACGGCGCGGGCGGCGACCGGACAGCCGGTGGGGAACTACGTCTCCATGATCCACGGTCCCAGGACCGCGGAGGACCTCGACGGCCCGGAGGAGGTGCACGTCGTGCTGGTAGACAACGGCCGCACCGACGTGCTCGCCGACCCGGAGGCGTGGGAGGCGCTCCGCTGCGTGCGTTGCGGCGCCTGCCTCAACGCCTGCCCCGTGTACCGCCAGACGGGCGGGCACGCCTACGGGGCCGTCTACTCGGGCCCCATAGGATCGGTGCTGAACCCCGGGCTGGCCGGGCTGCACGCGGCCATGCCGCTCCCCTTCGCGTCCAGCCTGTGCGGCGCCTGCGAGGAGGCCTGCCCGGTGCGCATCCCCATCCCCGAGCTGCTCCTGAGCTGGCGCCGGCGGGCGGTGGAGGCGGGGATGGACTCCCGCGCCAAGGCGGGCCTGCTGAAGGCGTGGACGGCGGTCGCCACCCGGCCAGGACTGTACCGGGCCGCCGGGGGCATGCTGCACGCGCTCCCCGAACCGGTGCGCCGCGTACCCCTGCCGGTGGTGAGCGGCTGGCGCGAGGTGCGCAAGGATCCGGAGCCGTCGCGGGCCTCGTTCCGCGAGCTCTGGCGGGAGGGTATCGAGTGAGGGAGCGGATTCTAGAGCGGGTGCGGCGCGCGCTCCGGGACCGGCCGCGGGCGCCTCATCCGGGCGAGCTGAGCACGGCGGCGACCGATGCCCCCACGCCGGTGGAGCACTTCGCGGAGTGCTTCCGGGCGGCGGGGGGCGAGGTGCACCGCTTCGCCGACGCGGACGCGGCGCGCCGGTGGCTGCACGGGTTCGCCGCCCATTTCGCGAGCGTCAGCCACGGGACCGGCGTTCCCGCGATCCTGGCGTTGCCGGCACCCGAGGCGCCGCCCCGGGAGGCCGCGCTGGGGGTGTCGGTTGCGCGCGCGGCGGCCGCCCAGTCCGGGTCGCTGGTGCTGAGCAGCCGGGACGGGCGGCGCACCCAACTGCTCCCGCCGGTGCACGTGGTGCTGGTGGACGCCGGCACGGTTGCCGGCACCCTCGGCGAGGCGCTGGCCGCGTGCCGCGACGACGGTGGCGCCGCGCTGGCGCTGCACTCCGGTCCCAGCAAGTCGGCCGACATCGGCCAGGTCATGGTGACCGGAGTCCACGGACCCGGCCGCGTGATCGCGCTCCTCCTCGACGAATGGCCGGGGCCCGGACCATGACCAATCAGAACGGTTCCGACGCCCAGGTTGAATTCCCGATCCGACTTGCCTGCGTCGACACGGGGTCGAACGGAATCCGGTTCATGGCCGTGGAGTTCACGTCACCGGCCAGGTACGCCACGCTTCATTCGGAGCGGGTGCCGATTCGGCTGGGGCACCAGGTCTTCCTCACCGGCCGGCTGGCTCCCGAGACCATGGACGCCACGGTCGAGGCCTTCCAGCGCTTCCGGGGATACCTGAAGCAATTCGACATCGAACACTACAGGGCGGTCGCGACCAGCGCAGTGCGCGAAGCGCGCAACGGGCCTCTCCTCGTCGAGAGGATCGCACGCGAGACCGGGATCAGGCTGAAGGCCATCACCGGATCCGAGGAGGCGAGGCTGGTGCACCTGGCGGTCGCGGCGCGCATCGGCCTGGAGGGCGGCCGCTGGCTGCTCGTGGACCTCGGCGGCGGCAGCGTCGAGCTCTCGCTGGTGGACGACTCGGGCATGCTCTGGAGCGAAACCCATTCGATGGGTTCGGTCCGTCTGCTGGAACGGCTGGCCGAGCCCGGCAGCGAGCCCGGGGCGTTTCAGCGACTGCTCTCCGAGTATGTGGCGGTCATGAACATTCCGGCGCCCGCGCAATACTGGCAGCCGACCGGGTTCATCGGTTGTGGAGGAAACATAGAGGCCCTGGCCGCGCTGGCCGCCCCCGGCAAGACGAAGGACGGTGTCAGCAGACTGCCCGTGTCGGGCCTGGATTCCGCTATCGGGCTCCTCGCGCGCCTGTCGTATTCGGAGCGAATCGAACAACTGGGGCTGAGGCACGACCGCGCGGACGTCATATTGCCCGCCGCCGTGGTCTTCAGGCGACTGGCGGAGCTTACCGGCACGCGGGAGATCCTGGTTCCGCACATCGGGGTGAAGGAGGGCGTGACGCTCGACCTCATGGCCGACCTCAATTCCAGGGCCACCAACGACAGCCGGCAGGAGAAGCAACTTACGCAGGCCGCGGTGTCGTTCGGGCGCCGCTACATGTTCGACGAGGCCCATGGCCGTCATGTCGCAAGGCTGGCGGTCAGCGTATTCGACCAGCTCGAGTCCCTGCACGGACAGGGGTCCCATGCACGGCATCTCCTGAAAGTTGCGGCAATCCTGCACGATATCGGCGTGTTCGTCGCGATGAAAAAACACCACAAGCACACGCTCTATATTCTCGGCAACTCGGAAATACCGGGCCTTTCGCCGCGCGAGCTGGCAATTGTGGGGAACGTCGCGCGCTATCATCGCAAGAGCCATCCCAGGTCGCATCACCGGGCATATGCGTCACTGGCCCCGGCGGATCGAGTGCTGGTCGACCACCTGGGCGCGATCCTGCGCCTGGTTGACGGTCTGGACCGGCAGCGCCGTCAGCTTATCCGCTCGGTCACGGCCACCCTGGACGGGCGCAGTCTCCGCTTGAGCGCCGACTGTGCCGGCGACGTGCTGCTGGAGCGCTGGACCGTGGATCAGAAGAAAGGCCTCTTCGAGGAAACCTTCGGGCTCCAGGTCGTCATTGATTTCTGAACCCGGTGACGCCGGGGACATCCGCGCGCCGCCGAATCATATTCGCATCAGCACTGACAGATATTGCGTTCCACTTTGTCACACCTTATCGTTTGCGCTGGCAAAGGATGTCCTGGCTGGTTCATCGTTACACGGGAGAGTTGATCGATGGTCGCGACCGATACTGAAGTAATGGGCTGGGTTGAGAAGCAATTGCAGGACAATCCGGAAGTGACGGTAGATGAGCTGTTCGAGGGCGCGAAGATCCTCCAGCCCGATGTGGCCGAACTGAACAAGCGCCAGTTTCACGCGCGCTATCCGCTTCAGGTAAAGCGGCGGGCCAAGAGGGCCGCGGCGGCGGCAGCCGCTGCTGAAGCTGCTTCGGAGGCTGCCGCGGAAGCCGCTGCCGCGCCCGCCGAGGCTCCGGCCCCGGCCCCGGCGCCTGCGAAGGGCAAGACGACGACGGACGCCGAAGTCATGAGCTGGGTCGAGGGACAGTTGAAGGACAATCCCGACGTTTCGGTGGACGAACTGCTCGCGGGCGCGGTCAAGTTGAATGCCGGAATCGCGGAGCTGACCAAGCGCCAGTTCCACGCGCGCTATCCCCTTCAGGTGAAGCGGGCCGCCCGCCGGGCGGCGGATGCAGCGGCCGGCATCAAGCCCCGCCGCCGCCGCCGCAAGCCTGCGGCCCCTGCGCCCGAGCCCGAGCCGGCTGCTGCAGCACCCGCTCCTGCTCCCGAACCGGAGCCTGCTCCCCAGCCAGAGCCGGTCCCCGAGCCCGCAGCGGCACCGGCCCCCGCGGGCATCGACCGCGAAGCTGTTCGCAAGGTGATGTTCGACCTTGTGGCAGATATCACCGCGGCGGAAGGAACGTCGGGCGTGGTGAGGGTGCTCGCGGCCATGGACGACTACATCGACCGCATCGGTTAGCAGTCGGGGGCTGCCGGCAGTCCGTCACATCCGGGCTGGCGGCCGGGTCCCGGCTACGGTTCGCCCTCTCCCGAGCCTTTGCCGGTGCGCTCGGAGAGCACCATGATGGCTCGCACCGCCACCGCCAGCCCCGACAGCGTGAGGGTGCTCTCGGCGCGCAGTTCCGTGAGCAGCTCGCCGAAGTAGGCCACCTCCCGGCTGCGCAGCGTGGTCAGGACATGCGCAACGCCGCCGGCCTGCGCGTCCCGCCCCGCCGCCGCGGCCGCCGAGAAGTTGGCGATTCGGTGGTGCGCACGCGTCAGGTCGTCGTTCAGCGCCCGCGCGGCGCGCTGCTCCCAGCGTTCGTCCCGAGCGCACTCGTCGATCGCATGGCGGAGCCAGGGAATCTCCAGTAGCTCCGACACCGCGTAGTAGGCCCGCGCCGCGTACACCGGCGCCGTGCGCGTGTCCCGCGCCACGCGCAGGATGTCCATCAACTGATCCAGGAAGCGCAGGGTGGCCAGCGCTGGTGCGATATCCGCGGCCGGCCCGACCTCCTGGATCTCCGACACCAGCCGCTCGAAGGTCAGCCGGTCCTCGCCGCTCACGACGCCGGGGAAGATGCGCTGCAGCTCGCGCAGCGTACCGAAGTTGCCGCCGACCAGGCTGTCGATCTCCTCGCGCTCGGCGTTCCCCAGTACCCAGCGGGTCGTGCGGTCCAGCACCCGGCCGAGTTCCCTGTACCACCGGTACGCGACCGCCGTCCCCGCATCGCGCTCGCGCTCGCGCAGGTCGGCGAGGAGCTGCCCGTGCCCCGAGAGCCGGGAGGCCACCAGCCAGGCGCGCGCCACCTCGTCCGCGGACGCCCCCGAGTCGCGCATCATGCGATGCACGAATCCGGCGCCCATCAGGTCCACGAGGTCGTTGGTGAGCTGGCTGGCCACGATCTCGCGCCCCAGGCGGTGGGCGGCCAGACCGGTTTCGCCCGCTGTGTCGACGGCCACCGGCGGGAAGTAGCGCGCCAGGTAGCCGCTCGCGACCGGGTCGTCGATGAGCGTCCCCTTCAGCAGGCGGCGCATCAGGTGGAGCTTGGCGTGCGCGAGCAGCACGCACAGCTCCGGCCGGGTCAGGCGCGAGCCGGTCTCGTCGCGCTCGAGCAGCTGCTCCCAGGTGGGCAGATGCTCGCGGGAGCGGTCGAAGAAGCCGTCCCTCTCCAGCTCCGAGATGAGCTGGCGAAAGTCGTCGACTCCCTCGCGGGCGCGCATGACATCGAGTGACACCGCCAGGCTCTGAGAGGCGTTGTCGAGCAGCACCTGGTCGCAAACGGGTTCCGCCAGGTCGCGCAGCATGCGGTTGCGCTCCGCTCCCGTCATGCGCCCGTCGTCCACCACTGCGTTGAGCAGGATCTTGAGGTTGACTTCGCGGTCCGACAGGGAAACGCCTCCCGAATTGTCGAGCGCGTCCACGTTCAGGCGTCCGCCGGCCAGCGCGAACTCGGTGCGCGCCCTCTGCGTGAGCCCGAGATTGCCGCCCTCGCCCACGACCTTGACGCGCAGCTCGCTCGCATCCACCCGCACCGGGATGTTGGAGGGGTCGGCGACATCGGCGTGGGTCTCGTCCGAGGCTTTCACGTAGGTGCCGATTCCCCCGTTCCAGAGCAGCTCGGCGTCGGCCTGGAGCACGAGCCGGACCAGCTCCTCGCCGCTCACCCTTCCGGGATCCCGCGAAATGCCCAGGGCCGTGCGCGCTTCGGGTGAGAGCGCGACCTCCTTGGAGCCGCGCCGCACGATGATGCCGCCGGGGCTCATTGCGCTCGCGTCGTAGTCCGCCCAGGAGGAACCGCGCTGGTGGAACAGCCTCTCCCTCTCTACGAAGGATGCGCGCGGGTCGGGGTCGGGATCGATGAAGATGTGCCGGTGGTCGAAGGCCGCGATGAGCCGGATGTGCGGCGAGAGCAGCATGCCGTTGCCGAACACGTCGCCGCTCATGTCCCCGATGCCCACCACGGTGAAGGGCTCCGACTGAATATCCTTGCCCATCTCCCGGAAGTGGCGCTTCACACACTCCCACGCGCCGCGCGCGGTGATCGACAGCTCCTTGTGATCGTATCCGTTGGAGCCTCCGGAGGCGAAGGCGTCGTCCAGCCAGAAGCCGTAGTCGTCCGCGACCGCGTTCGCGATGTCGGAAAACCCGGCGGTGCCCTTGTCGGCGGCCACCACCAGATACGGGTCGGGGTCGTCATGGCAGACCACGCCGTCGGGGGGGACCGGCGTGCCCCGGTGCAGGTTGTCGGTCAGGTCCAGGAGCCCGCGCATGAGGGTCCGGTATTGCCGTTCGACCTCGCTGCGGGTGGCAACAGAGAGGGACGGCTGGTCGAGGATGACGAAGCCGCCCTTGGAGCCGGCGGGGACGATCACAGAGTTCTTGACGATCTGGGTTTCCGCGAGCCCCAGTACCTCGGTGCGGAAGTCGTCCGGGCGGTCGCTGTAGCGGATGCCTCCCCGGGCGACGCGCGCGCCCCGCAGGTGCACGCCCTCCATCCGGGCCGAGCGCACCCACGCCTCGAAGAGGAGACTGGTGCGGGTCAGCGAGGTCAGCGCGCGCGCCATCACCTTGAACGACATGTACGGCACACCCCCCGAACGCCGCGTCGGCGTGCGCCCCCCGGTCGCGTAGTAGTTCGTGCGTACGGTGGCTTCGATCAGCGTCAGCAGATGGCGCAGCGCGCGGTCGTCGCTCAGCAGGTAGACGTCGTCCAGCGCCGCGAGCAGCTGCGCGCGCGTTGCTTCCATGCCGGCCTGCCGGCGACCGCGCGCCGGTTCCCGCGGGTGGAAGCGGGTCTCGAACAGGCCGAAGAGCAGCCGGGCGATGCGGGGATAGTTGAGGAGGGCGTCGACGATGGAGTCGCGGCTCGGCACCGCGCTAAGCTGGAAGGCGTAGCTCGCGTAGGCCCGCAGTACCTCCACTTCCCTCCACGCCAGCCGCGCGGTGGGCACCAGGGCGTTGAGCCGGTCGTTGGTGGCATCGCCCGCGCTCACCGCCAGAATGGTGTCCACCAGGACCGGGCCGACCTTCCCGAGATCGAGCGGAGACTTGCCGGAGGTCTGCACGGCGAAGGTATGGACGGCGCCCTCGGGCACTCCGGATCCCCGGACCTGGGCGGGCTTTTCCGCGATCACGCGCAGCCCCGCGTTCTCGAGGATGGGCATGAAGTGCGACAGGACCAGGCGGGGCCCGAGCCGGTAGAGGCGAAGCTCGGTCACGCGGTCGCCCGGGGCCACGGCGCTCTCATCCGGGTTGGAGAGCGCGATCGACAGGCTGCGCCCGTCGGCGACCATCGCCTCCAGTTGCAGGATGTCGCGGGCGGCCGCGTCGGGGTCGGCTACGGCCCGATAGTCCGCGCCGAAACCGGCGGCGTAGCGGTGGGCGAGCCGACGCGCCTCGCCCCGCGGCCTGACCTGTCCCAGCTCGTCGCCCACCCGGTCGGTCCAGTCGCGGGTGAGTTCCTGCACGAGCCGCTTGAGCTCGACATCGGTGACGACGTCCAGCAGCTCGGGACGCACCCGCAGGTAGAAGTGGAGCCGCGCCTGCTCTCCGCCGCCCATCGCCAGATGATAGTTCAGGACCTCGCCGCCGAGGAGGTTGACGAACGCGTTCTCGATCGCCTTGCGCGCCTTGGCGGAGAACTTCTCGCGCGGGATGATGACCATGAACGACGCCCCCCGCCGGAGCCGGTCCTCCCGGCGGGTCACCTGAACCCCGGTGGTGTGGTACGACGTCAGCGCGGTGCGGACGTCCTTGGCGATTTCCCGTGCCGAACTGAGGAAGAGCTCCTCCTTCGGCATCGAGTTGAAGATCGTGTTGATCTCCTTGTAGTCGTGGGCTCCCTTCTCAGCCCCGGCATCCTCCAGGATCCAGCGCAGCTTCCGGCGCAGGATGGGGATCCGGTCCGCGTGGTCGCCGTACGCCTTCGAGGTGAAGAGCCCGAGAAAGCGCTCCTCTCCCACCTGTCGTCCCGCCCCGTCCAGCTTCTTGACGCCGATGTAGTCCATGTGCGCCAGCCGGTGCACGGTGGAACGGGTGTTGGTCTTGCCGATGAGCAACAGGGGGCCGTCGGCGAGGAGCTGGCGCAGGGTGTCGGGCATGGATGCCAGTGGCACCGGCTTCACGTAGCCCGAACGCTCTTCGTCGCGAAGGATGCCGAGTCCGGAACCGCGCTCCACCATCACGTGGGGCTCGCCGGTGTCCGGGTCGTCGGCGATGTCGTAGCGCCGGTGACCGAGGAAGACGAAGCCGTCGTCGCGCAACCAGGCGAGGAAGGCGCGGATCTCGTCGAGTTCGCCAGCGAGGTCCGGCAGCTGGCGGGCGCGGGCCTCCAGCGTGCTCATGGACCGGTCCAGCGCCGCCAGCATGGGCCGGAAGTCGTCGGTGGCACGCACCACGTCCTCGAGACGCTGCTCGAGTTCCCGCTGAAGCGATTCGAGGACGGCGGGATCGGTCACGCGCGAGATCTCGCAGTGGATGAGCGATTCGCGCTCCTCCGCGTCGGCGGGCGGCACGATGCGCAGGATGCGGCCCTCGTGGCGCACGATCCCCAGAAGGGGGTAGATGAAGTGCTCGATGGTGAGATCGCGCGAGTGCAGGTGCTCGCGGATCGAGTCGACGATGAACGGGCGCTCGCCCACGTTGGTGCGGATGACGGTCACGGGAGCCCGCCGCCCTTCCGGCTCCGCGGCGGGGTTGAAGACCTGCACGTCCACCCGGTCCGGCCGGCTCCGCTGCAGGAAGGCGAAGGCGTCCGCCGTCAGCCGCGCGAGCGTCACCGGGTTACGCTCGCGGAGATAGAGGGCGGGCGCTCTGGCGAGGAAGAGCGCCGCGAAGTCCGCCGCGAGCTCGGCTTCCCCATAGGGGAGGATGCGCTGCAGTCGGCCCCGGACGTCGTCGATTACGCGGTTTGTGTCCCGCGCGCGGTGCATGACCTGGGTATCTGTATCGTTCATCTGTATTGTCTCACGGACATCAATCTCTCGCGGGCGAGAGTATAGAACATCTTGGCGCCGGCCTTGAGGGAACCGCTCAGCGTACCGCTGATCTTGGAAACACCCCCCGCCCGGCGAGTGTACGGGACGTCGATCTCGACGATGCGCTGGCGGAGCCGGCCGGCACGGATCTGCATCTGCAGGGTCCAGCCCCAGTCGCGGTCATCCATGTGCAGCTCGCACAGGCGATCGTAGCGAATGGCGCGGAAGGGAGGCATGTCGCGGAAGCGAAGGCCGAAGAGAAGGCGCGCGCACATGAGCACGACCTGGTTGCCCATGCGCGCGTGCAGCGGCACCCCGGGCGGGTCGCCGGTGCGCACCCCCAGCACCATGTCGGCTGCGCCCGAGCGGATGGGCTCGATCAGCCGCCCCAGCCCGGAGGGATCGTCGCTCCCGTCCGCGTCCAGGAAGACCACGATGTCCGGAGGCCGCCGGGCCAGGTGGCGCATGCCGGCCAAGCAGGCGGAGCCGTATCCGAGGCGCGGCTCGGTCACCACGACCGCTCCCAGATCGCGCGCGATCCGCGGGGTGGCGTCCCGCGAGCCGTTGTCGGCGACCACGATTTCGTCGACCAGCCCGGCCGGGAGCGCGCGCATCACCGACCCGATGGTCGGCTCCTCGTCGAGCGCGGGGATGAGCACGGCGACGCGGCCGGTGACGGGGGGTGCCTGTGATGGCGGGGAAGGAGTCATGCCGGGCCGGCCGTCAGGAGCGCAGGAACGGTGAATCGGCTGCCGAGCGGGGGCGCGCGGACGCTGATCGTGCTGGGCCTTCTGGAACTTGTTTTTCTGACGGCTGCGGGCTGGTGGCCCGAAGCCGGGATTCCGTTTCCACGCCTCGCGCTCCTTGCCGGTGCGTTCGCGGTCTACTGGGGGGCGGCGCGCGCCGCGTTCGGCGGGCGTGTCGACATCCGCCTCATCTGGGGCTTCGCCATCCTCTTCCGCGTGGTTCTACTCCCCTGCGTTCCGTTTCTGTCCGACGACATCTACCGCTACCTCTGGGACGGACACGTGCAACTGGCGGGCATCAACCCGTACCTGTACCCCCCTGATGCGCCCGAACTCGAATCGATCCGCACCGCGTGGCACGCGCGCATCAACAATCCGTCCATTTCCACCATCTACCCGCCCTTCGCGCAGGTGGTGTTCGCGGCGGGCGCGCTCGCCGGCGGGTCGCTGCTCGCGCTCAAGGTATTGTGGACGCTCGCCGACCTGGCCACCTGCCTGCTGCTGGCAAAGATAGCCCGCCGGACCGGGCGCTCGGTTCCCGGGACCCTCGTGCTCTTCGCCTGGTCGCCGCTGCTGGTGGTCGAGACGGCCTGGAGCGGTCACTTCGAGTCCGTCGGCATCCTTCTGCTCGTGGTCCTGGTTTTCCTCGCCCTGCCCGCGCCCCGCGCCGGATCCGCCCACGGCTCCCCGGACGAGCCCGGCACCGACCCCGTTTTCGGCGACGCCGATCCCGCCTCCACCCGTCCGGGTTTCGCATCGAGGTCGTGGGTGCCCTGGACGATGGGTGCCGTGCTGGCCCTCGCGACCCTCACCAAGTTCGCGCCCATCGTCGCGCTTCCGGCGCTCATCCGCCGTTACGGGGTGCGCCTGGCGGTGGCGTGTGCAGTGGTCCTGGTCCTCTTCCATCTCCCCTATCTCGAAGCGGGATCCGCCCTCTGGGCCGGTCTCGCCACCTATGCGGAACACTGGCGCGCCTACGAGGGAGCCTTCGCGGTCATCGAAGCCGTTGTGCCCGGACCGATCGCGCCGCGTTATCTGGCCGGGGCGCTCGTGCTCGCGGTCGTGGGCTGGGCGACAATCAGGAACCTCGACGCGGAGCGGGCTCTCTTCTGGATCCTCGGAGCCGGGCTGCTGCTGTCGCCGACCTTCCATCCCTGGTACGCGCTCTGGATCCTGCCCTTCGCGGCCCTGCGCCGGAACCGCGCCTGGATCCTGCTAAGCGGCCTCGCATTCGTCACGTACCTGGGTCTGGGTCCGTACCTGGAGACCGGCGAGTGGCCGAGGCCCCTCTGGACGGTGCTCCTCCTCTGGCTGCCCTTCTACGCGCTGCTGCTGTGGGATGCGCGGCCCCGTTCCGAAGCGCTTCAGGCCGCCGACCCCCAGGCTCCAGTAGCCCAGGGCAAAGAGCATCAGGAACGGGATCGACGCGTATAGCTGAGCCTGCAGCGCGGCGCCCACGAACAGGCTCATCACCATCGCCATGGCCAGCTTGAAGAGGGTGTCCGGGGTCTGGCTTCCCGGCCGTTCGCGAAAAACCCCGCCGCTGCCCTTCTTGGGCGTTCGGGCGAAGCTGTCCCTGCGGCCGGCCAGGCCGCGCAGGACCGCCCGCGTCGCCGGCGCCGTCAACCCGACGCCCGTGGCCAGGGTGACGGCCACCGACGGCACCAGGTCGCCCCAGGGGCGGCTCCGCTTTCGGCCCGCGGCCGTGTAGTAGATGACGAAGGGAATGGTGGCCAGGAAGAATACGACCAGATCGATGAAGAGGAACTCCTCCCCGCCGAGCGCGCGCCGGGCCAGGGCGGAGGGATAGATCAGGAGTCCGAGGAGCAGCGTGAGCGGGTAGGCGATGTGCCCGCACAGATGGATCACCGCTTCCTTCTTCACCGAGAACGGCCAGGGCCCGCGCAGCAGTTCGGGGAGGAGCTTGCGCGCCGTCTGAATCCCGCCCTGGGACCATCGCCGCTGCTGGATTTCGAAGGCGCCCGTCTGGTCCGGAAGCTCTGCGGGAACGCCGATGTCCTCGAGGAAGACGAAGCGCCATCCCCGCATCTGCGCGCGGTAGCTGATGTCGAGATCCTCGGTAAGGGTGTCCGCCTGCCATCCCCCCGCGTCCTCGAGGCATTCGCGCCGCCACATGCCCGCGGTGCCGTTGAAGTTGAAGAAGAGCCCCCCCCGGTAGCGTCCGCCGTGCTCGAAGAAGAAATGCCCGTCGAGAAGGAGGCCCTGAGCACGGGTGAGCCAGTTGGCGTCTTCGTTGAGATGATCCCAGCGGGCCTGCACCATCCCCACCCGGGACAGCCGGAAGGGCGGCAGCAGCTTCCGGACGAGGTCCGGCTCGGGCACGAAATCGGAGTCCAGCACGAGCAGGAACTCGCCCTGGGCACGGCGCACGCCCGCGGCCAGAGCGCCCGCCTTGAAGCCCGAGCGCTCCCGGCGGCGGATGTGGCACACGTTTACGCCCCGCGCCCGCCACCACGCCACCCGCCGGGCAACGAGCTCCACGGTCTCGTCGGTGGAATCGTCCAGCACCTGGATCTCCAGGGCGCGCGCCGGATAGTCGAGCGAGCACGCGGCGTCGATGACCCTGCGGGCGACCGGAGCCTCGTTGTACAGGGGAAGCTGGACGGTGACCGGCGGCAAACGGCCGGACCACCTGCGCGGCAGCTCCGGCGGTGGACGGCGGCTGAGCAGCAGTAGATACGTCCGGTGGGCGGCGAAGGGCAGCAGCAGGGCCAGCACCGCGAGGGAGAGGCCGATGATCGTCTGCGCCAGGAGCTCAGGCACGGGCTCGCTCAGGCGATGCGGGGGCGGGGGAGATCACGCGTCGGCGGCGTGCTCGACGATGTCCGCGCTCCAGGTGATGTCGATGGCGTCACGCAGGCTCGCGGCCGTGGGACACTTGTCGACATGGCTGGCGAGGGCCCGGTCGGTGGGCGCGCGCGATCCATCGGGGATCGAGAGCCGATAGTGAACGTGAATGCGCCTGAGCACCGGCAGCCTGCCGGCCACCTCGTTGAAGCCTTCGGCCCGGGCGCTGATCTGGTCCGGGGTGAGGCTGATCCCGCGCACCTCCAGTGCGCCGTTGAGAGTTCCGAGCAGTCAGCCGCCCGCGGCGGCGACGACGTAGTCCACGGCGAGCGGCTGATCCGGTTCGGCATCGAGCCGGTAGTGGCTCTTGACCGGCCCGTGGACGCCGAGTTCGACCGTGGCTCCGGCGGGAAGCCGGGCGCGTCTGCGAGCGCCGGCCACCTTCTCGAATTCCACTCTGGACACGTAGAAGGGTTCGCTCATTCTTCGGTTCTCCCGGTTCGGTTTCGTTGCTGGTTCGCGCTGTCTGGAGCCTGTGGCTCCTGGTCCGTGCGGTCCTCGTCCATCCGTCCGGCCGCGGCGTGCTCGAATCCCGCGCAGCGAGCCACCGGGAGGCGCGGATAGCGCCGGAAGCGCGCATCCTCGGCCGAGAGCCGGCAGAGCCAGAAGATGGAGCCTCTCCGGTTGCCCGTCACCCTGCTGTGCGCGCACACCGAGCAGAGCCCCACCAAGGGGTCCGCACGCAGGTCCTGCAAGGAGCGGTCCACTAGCGGTCTTCCACGGGCTGCCGGTGCGGCTGCTGGCGATGGTCGTCGAGCCATTCCCCTCCCGGGGGGACGGAGTCGTCCGGCGTGATGCCCAACACCGCGATCTGGCGCCCGGCGTCCCCGCCTCTGTGCGAGAAGAATGGCGCGTCCGCGCACCGGGTGCAAAACGAGGAGGTCGTCAGGTGTGCGGGATCGGCGCCGGCGGCAAGAGCGCGGTCGGCCAGCACGCGCCGCAGATCGACCGGCTGGCCGCGGGAAGCCGGCCGGGGCAGCCCCAGCGCCTCGTGTACTTCCCGGCCCACCTCGTAGCAGCGCCCGCAGATGGCCGGTCCCATGTGCATGTGGGTCTCGCGCGCATGGGTTCCGAAGTCCCGTTCCAGCATCACGAGGCCCGCTTCCAGGATGCCGCCCGCGACCCCCCGCCACCCCGCGTGCAGCAACATCACGGCCCGGACGCGGGGCGCGACCACGAAGACGGGCACGCAGTCGGCCACGGAAACCGCGAGCAATGTCCCGGCCCGCCGCGTGGCGTGCCCGTCGCAGGGCGGGGCCAGGAGGAGACCTGGCGGGGTCGCCTCGTGCAGGGTGACCGCGCGCCCGTGGATCTGGCGGGCGTGCACCATGCTGCCGCATCCCGTGTCCTCCGCCAGAGATTCCCACCGCTTCATGACTTGGCCCGCAGGCGCGCCCGTGAACAGTCCGAAGTCGGCGTCGGTGCCGGTGCGCACCGTGGTCCCCTGAACGACCCATGGAAAGGCGCGCGCCCACTCGGGGTGCACGCGCATGGGAATCCGCCCATGCCGCATCGCCTCCGTCACCCGGCGGACGGGTTCGCTGCCCGAGCGGGCGCCTGGCTGCGGAAGGGGCAAGCTCTCTCCGGGATAGTGAGGGGGGGACGCGCGATCCGTACAACTTGGAAGGTGTTCCGGTTATCTTCCACTCCCCCTCAAGGTGCCGTCCGCCCGGAACGACCTCG
Source organism: Gammaproteobacteria bacterium (assembly GCA_028819075.1). Classification (NCBI taxonomy): domain Bacteria; kingdom Pseudomonadati; phylum Pseudomonadota; class Gammaproteobacteria; species Gammaproteobacteria bacterium. The sequence continues at coordinate 2,962 of JAPPMM010000053.1, read as the reverse complement.
CCATTCCATGCCCTCGTCCGAACTATTCAGCGGGCCGAACGCCGGATACGTGGAAGAGCTGTTCCAACGTTATCTGGCCGACCCCGACTCGGTGTCCGCCCATTGGGGCTCGGTTTTTTCGAAGGAGGCGTCGGAACGGGGCCTGGCGCCAACCGCTGCGCCCGAGCCCGCCCGTCCCGCCGCGCCATCCCGGCGGCCGCGCCGCGGCTCCGAGTCTGCGGCCGCGATGGACGCGGTTTCCGGCGCCGCCCCGCCACCCGCGCCCGCCCCTCAGCGCAGCGCCACCCTGCGCGCGATGCAGGAACTCCTCCACCTCGTCGCCCGGGCCACGTCGCTCGTGCAGGCCTTCCGCGACCACGGGCACCAGTTGGCCCGCATCGACCCGCTGGGGAGCGATCGCCCGGGGCACCCGCAGCTCGATCCCTCCTTCTTCGGCACCAGCATGGAGCAGCTGGAGGCTCTCCCCGCATCCACCGTTTTCGGTGACGATGGCGACGAACGCGTACCGGACTACCTGAAGCGGCTGGAGCGTGCGTACTGCGGGTCCATCGGATACCAGTTCGAGCACCTGGAGTCGCCGGAGCGGGTGCGCTGGCTCTGGAACCAGGTGGAATCGGGCGCCCACGCCCAGCCGCTGACCCGCGCGGAGCAGGTGGAGCTGCTGACCCGCCTCGCCCGGGTGGAAGGTCTCGAACAGTTCCTGCACCGGGTCTATCCGGGACAGGTGCGGTTTTCCCTCGAGGGCAACGACATGCTCGTGCCCATGGTGGACCTGGTGCTCGAGGTGGCGGCTGCTCGGGGATGCCGGGAGGTCGTGATGGGGATGGCCCACCGGGGCCGGCTCAACGTGCTCGCGCACAGCGTGGGCGTCGGCTACGACGAGATCCTGCGCCAGTTCGAGGGCGCCGCCCCGGCCCCGGACGGCATCCTCACCCTTCCCGACGACGAGAGCGGGATCGGGGACGTGAAGTATCATCACGGCGCCACCCGCGACCACGTCCTGCGCGACGGAAGCACCGTGCGGGTCACGCTGCTTCCCAACCCCAGCCACCTGGAGTTCGTCAACCCGGTGGTGGCGGGGCTGGCCCGGGCGCGCCAATTCGCGGGTCCCCGGCAGGATGACGCACAGGACACGGCCGCGGTGGTGCCCCTCCTCATCCACGGGGACGCCGCCTTCGCGGCCGAGGGCGTGGTAGCGGAATCGCTCAACCTGGCCCGGCTGGCGGGATACGCGACGGGCGGGGTGGTCCACCTGATCGTCAACAACCAGATCGGCTTCACCACCGACCCGGAACAGGGTCGCTCCACCCGCTACGCCTCGGATCTGGCAAAGGGCTACGACATCCCGGTCCTGCGCGTAAACGCCGACGATCCCCCCGCCTGCCTCACCGCGATGCGCCTGGCGATGGCGTACCGGGCGGAATTCCACGACGACATCGTGGTGGACCTGATCGGGTATCGGCGCCACGGGCACAACGAAGGGGACGACCCGGCCTACACCCAGCCGCGGCTGTACCAGCGCATCCGCGCGCATCCCACCGTGTTCACCCTGTACGCAGAGGCGTTGGTGAAGGCCGGCGTCGTGACCGCGGACGAGGTCGCAGCGGCCCGCAGCGGCACCACCGATCGCCTGCGGCAGGCGCTGGTCGCGGCCAGCGCGGCGAAGCCCTCCGCTGAATCCGGGCAGGCCGGGACGGGCTCATCCGAACCGTCCGCGGAAGACGCGGCCCGCCCGGACGGGGATGTCGTGGGGGAAGCCGATGGGGATCCGACGGAAGCCTGGGACCGGGATGCCCGTCCGACCGCCGTCCCGTTTGCGACCCTCGCGGAGATCAACGCCGCCTCGATGGCGGTGCCGGAGGACTTCTCCGTCAACCCCAAGCTGGGCCGGCAGCTGGAAAGGAGCAGGAGCGGCTTCACTGCGGAATCGTCGCTCGACTGGGCCCACGCCGAAGCGCTCGCCCTGGGTTCCCTGCTCCGGGACGGGATTCCCATCCGCTTCAGCGGGCAGGACGTGCAGCGCGGGACCTTCAGCCACCGCCACCTCGTGTTCCACGATGCCGAGACCGGCTCGGCGCACGCGCCGCTGGCGGCCATGGACGGCGCCCGCTTCGAGATCCACAACTCGCCGCTGTCGGAGACCGCGGTGCTGGGCTTCGAGTACGGCTACAGCGTGGGCGCGGACCGCGATCTGGTCATCTGGGAAGCGCAGTTCGGCGACTTCGCCAACGTGGCCCAGCCCATCATCGACCAGTTCGTGGTGTCGGGACAGTCGAAATGGGGACAGCTATCGCGGCTGGTGATGCTTCTGCCGCACGGCTACGAAGGCCGGGGGCCGGAGCATTCGAGCGCCCGCCTGGAGCGCTTCCTCCAGATGTGCGCCGCCGGCAACATGCGGATCGCCAACCCCACCACCTCCGCCCAATACTTCCACCTGCTGCGCTACCAGGCGCACACCCCCGAGCGTCCGCTCGTGGTCCTGACCCCGAAGAGCCTCCTGCGCCACAAGCTGGCCCGCTCGCAGGCCTCGGAACTCACCGGCGGAGGCTTCCGTCCGGTGCTGGCCGAAGACGAGGGGGACGAAGCCCGCCGATCCGCGACCCGGCTCATCCTCTGCAGCGGCAAGGTCTACTACGATCTGCTTGCGAGCGAAGAGCGCGCCAACGCGAAGGATGCGATGGTTGCCAGGGTCGAGCAGCTCTATCCGTTCCCGCGGCGCGAGATCGCGGAGTTGCTGGCGGGCCTGCCGGCCCTTGGCACGGTCGTCTGGGCACAGGAAGAGCCTCGCAACATGGGCGCCCGCCCGCATGTCGCACCCCTCCTGCGGGCGCTCATGCCCGAAACCCTGACGTTACGGCGGATCGCTGGGGGCGCAAGTCACGGCGGGAAATCGTCTAAAGTCAACCAGGACTGCACGATCTGCGTTTCCTGCCGTTGTACTGGACCCTGCTGGACCGTGCCG